>JAOUJD010000064.1 GCA_029883565.1 Burkholderiaceae bacterium | reverse complement strand
TCGTGCGCCATAGCGCAGGCGCTGCAACGTGAAGTCGTTGACGGTCACGCCACCCCACTCGACGGCGCTTCGGTTGATTCCGCCGCCGAGAATCACGATCGCCTGGGCTTGCCGCAATGCGTCCGAGGCGAGCGGCGGCGGCTCCAGCGTGCGCGCCAGTCCGTTCGCGACCACCGGCATGGACAGTGCGAGCAGCGTCAGTTGCGAACCCGCGACCAGCGCGACGGCCAGCCGTGGCCGGCTCTTCCACAGCGCCAGCCCGAACAGCGCCAGCAGCGCGAGCGACGTTGGCGGCAGGACGAGACTGGACAGAAGGTAGCTCAGGGTCACCGGTCTTGGTTCGGATCGAACTCAAGAGAAAACGGCCGCGAGCTTACGCGAGCTCGCGGCCGTCTCGACAGGTACGACTAGCCGCGGATGGCGGCCTGGATCTGCTCCAGTGCGGTCGGGTCCTCGATCGTGGTCAGGTCGCCCGGGTCGCGGCCCTCGCACAGGGCCTGGATCGAACGGCGCAGCAGCTTGCCCGAGCGGGTCTTCGGCAGGCTGGTGACGAAGTGCACACGGGCCGGGCGGGCAACGGCGCCCAGCTGGCCGTCGACGACCTTCATCATCTCTCCCTCGTGCGCCAGCCGCTTCTCGAGCGTATCGACCTTGCCCGCGTCCTTCAGGATCGCGAACGCGACGGCCACCTGGCCCTTCAGCTGGTCGGCGACGCCGACCACGGCCACCTCGGCCACGTTCGGGTGCGAGGACAGCGATTCCTCGATCTCGCGCGTGCCAAGACGGTGGCCGGCGACATTGATCACGTCGTCGGTGCGGCCGAGGATGAAGAAGTAGTCGTCCTCGTCGCGTATGCCCCAGTCGAACGTCGAATACACCTGACGGTTCGGCACGCTCGTCCAGTACGTCTTCACGAAACGCTCGTCGTCGCCCCAGACCGTGCTCATGCATCCGGGCGGCAGCGGGCCCTCGATCGCGACAACACCCTTCTCGTGGTGCTTCGTGATCTCCTCGCCGTTCGCCTCGTTGAAGATCTTGACGCTGTAGCCGTAGCAGGGCAGCCCGGGCGAACCGAACTTCGACGGCAGCGCTTCGACGCCACGCGGGATCGCGAGGATCGGCCAGCCGGTCTCGGTCTGCCAGTAGTTGTCGATCACCGGCTTGCCGATGCCGTCGGCGATCCAGCGCCCGGTCGGCTCGTCGAGCGGCTCTCCTGCAAGGAACAGCAGTCGCAGCGAAGACAGGTCGTACTTCTTCAGCAGCGCCGGATCCTGCTTCTTCAGCACGCGGATCGCCGTCGGCGACGAGAACATCGACGTCACCTTGTACTTCTCGACGATGCTCCACCAGATGCCGCCGTCCGGGCGGATCGGCGTGCCCTCGTACATGATCGTGGCCATGCCGACGAGCAGCGGCCCGTAGACGATGTAGCTGTGCCCGACCACCCAGCCGATGTCGCTGGTCGAGAAGTAGGTCTCGCCGGGCTTGCCGCAGAAGATCAGCCCCATCGACGCGGCCAGTGCGACGGCGTAGCCGCCGGTGTCGCGCTGCACGCCCTTCGGCTTGCCGGTCGTGCCCGAGGTGTACAGGATGTACGAGGGCTCGCTCGACTCCAGCCACTCGCATGGCACCTCGTCGTTCATGTGCTCCGCGCGCAGCTTTGCGTAGTCCACGTCGCGGCCGGCCACCATCGCGGCCGGCGCCAGTCCGCGGCTCACCATCACGACGTGCTTCGGAGGCGACTTCGACAGCGCGATCGCTTCGTCGAGCAGGTGCTTGTACGGCACTGCCTTGCCGGCGCGCGATCCGGCGTCGGCGCTGACGATGACCTTCGGCGTTGCGTCGTCGATGCGCGTGGCGAGGCTCACCGAGGCGAAGCCGCCGAACACCACGGAGTGGATCGCGCCGATGCGCGCGCAGGCGAGCATCGCGAACGCGGCCTCGGGGACCATCGGCATGTAGATCAGCACGCGATCGCCGCGGCCCACGCCCAGGCCCTTCAGGATCCCCGCCATGCGGTTCACCTCGCGATGCAGCTGGCCGAAGGTGTAGGTCTTTTCCTCACCGGTCTCCGTGGAGACGTAGATCAACGCCGCCTGGTCGCGGCGCGTGGCGAGGTGGCGGTCGACCGCGTTGTGGCAGAGATTGGTGGTGCCGCCCACGAACCACTTCGCGAACGGCGGCCTCGAGTAGTCGAGGACCTTGTTGAACGGCTGCTTCCAGTCGATGAGCGCGGCCTGTTCGGCCCAGAAACCCTGGGGGTCGCTGATCGATCTACCGTGGAACTCCTTGTACGTCGTCATGCAGGCCTCCCTCCGCAGGTGTCGCTTTTAGTTCCTTTTGTTGTCGCACCAGCTTCAGCAAGGGTGCGACCTGCTCGAGCAATCTTGGCAGATGCGGCACCACTTCGGCAGCCCGGCCGGCACGGATCAGCGCCAGCGCGAGATTGATGTCCATCGACCCTTCTTCCGGCTTGGGGTCGATGCTCCCCGGCGACGCTCCGTCCGAGGTGCCGAGGATGATGCGACGGGACCGATTTTGCTGGGCCTGCGCGGCACGCTTTTGAGCCAGCGCACGAAGTTCCTCCGCGCTGCGGCGCAATTCCTCCGACAGCGTGGCCAGCCCGATGCAGGTCCAGACTTCGACCCCGGGTCCGGCGGCCTCGACGTTCTCGAGCACCTTGCGCAGCCGTGCGGCGAACCGCAGTACTCCGGACAGGCCGGACGATGGAGTGGCGACGCAGAACTCGAAGCGGTCCGTCCGGGTGCCGAGGTCCTCGAGGCGGATGGAGGCCGCGAGCGCCCGCCCGACCAGCTTCAGGCGCTGATCGGTCTCCCCCTCCCAGCTCTCACTCTTGGGAACGGACAGCTCTACGCGCACGCAGATCACCGCTACATCCGACAGGTTGCGGCGGGCGAAGGAAATCAGCTTCTCGACCTGCTTGTCGAAGAACGGCGGGTTCAGCAGCTCGGTGTCGGTGTCGACGGTCCGGGTCGACTCGAGGGACGCCTGGCTTTCCGCCAGGGCCTCGCGCGTCGTCGAAAGTCGCACGAGCACTTCCATGCGTGCCAGCAACTCGGCCGCGCCAACACCCTTGCGGATGAAATCGGTTGCGCCCATGCCGGCGGCGCGTTCGCGTTCCGCTGTTTCTTCCTCGCCCGAAATGATGACGATCGGCAACTCGCGGATCCGCTGCACCTTCGAGCTGCGGACCCGATTCAGCAGTTCGAAGCCGTCGACCTTCGGCATCGTGAGGTCGCTGATCACGACACGAATCGACGAATCGAGCAGGATGGCCTGCCAGGCCGCCTCGCCGTCGGTCACTTCGCGGATGTCGAACCGGTCCTTCAGGTGCTGAACGATCGACGCCCGGACGATGCGCGAATCGTCGGCGATCAGCACCCGCGGCCTGGCCGCTCCGCTCCCCGTAGTGTTTTTTTGTGGTTCGTTGGGCACGACGCTCTCTCTGGCGGTTGCGTCGGTCGGCGGCCGCCATCGACGTTGACTTTAACCGAATTGTTCGGCGTAAGTCGTGGAGTTCTTTAGGTTTTCTCGCTCGAATGCGCTATTTTGCGGCTCGTTGCAGGCGACTGGAGCAGCGAGCGGATGAGCGGTCACTGGCGAAGGGGAGCGATCGGCGGCCTGGTGGCCGTGGCCGCTACGCTGTTCGCGACGCCGGTCGCTGCCGACGAGCGCACGGCGGCAGGGTCGAGTGACATCGTCGTGCAGGCCCTGTCGCTGCTGGGAACGCCTTACCGCTACGGCGGCACGAGTCCGGACACCGGTTTCGATTGCAGCGGTCTCGTGCGGCATGTCTACTCGGTCGCGCTCGACCGGCATCTGCCGCGCCGTTCGGAGGAGATGGTGGCGATCGGTCGGCCGGTATCGCGCGCCGACCTGCAACCGGGCGACCTGGTGTTCTTCAACACCCTGCGCCGTGCGTTCTCGCATGTGGCGATCTACATCGGTGAAGGCCGCTTCGTGCATGCGCCCGCGCGGCGCGGACGGGTCCGGATCGAGGGCCTCGATGACCGCTACTGGGCGGCGCGCTTCGACGGCGCCCGGCGACTGCTGGATCCGGACGATGCCGGGTCGACTGGCGAGGCGGGCGGCGCAAGGGCGTCCGCCACTTCTCCGGCGGGTTGGCCAGCGGTCTGGGACGACCGTCCGCCGGGTCCTTGATCCGGGCGTCGGGTCGACCCTGCAGGCCGAGTTGGCATTCATTCTTCGTTTAAATGAGAATGATTTGCATTTAGGAATCATTTGCGTTAAGGTGTGGCTGTCGGCTTCGCCCGGCGCCGGGCGCCAGGCCCCGGCCGGCGCGGTTGGCACGACGGACTCCAGGAACCCCTTGACGATGGACACTTCGATGAAGCGCTCAATGCCTATCCAGGACCTCCTTGAACTCGGCCTGCGCCGCCTGATGCAGGCGACCGTGGTCGGCGGACTCGTGCTGGCCGCCGTTGTCCCCGCGGGCAGCGACGCCCAGGAGCGGGTCCTCAATCTGTACTCGGCGCGCCACTACCAGACCGACGAGGCGCTGTACGCGGACTTCACGAAGCAGACAGGGATCAAGATCAACCGGATCGAGCTTGGCGACGAGCCCCTGCTGCAGCGACTGCGCACCGAGGGCGCGGCAAGCCCGGCAGACGTCGTGCTGCTGGTCGACGCCGCGCGCCTGTGGCGCGCGCAGATCGAGGGCCTGTTCCAGCCCGTGCAGTCAAAGGTGCTGAACGAGCGTATTCCCGCCAACCTGCGTTCCAACGACGGCACCTGGTACGGGTTCTCGAGCCGGGCGCGGGTGATCGTGTACGACAAGGCACGCGTGAAGCCGGAGGATGTCGACACGTACGAGAAGCTGGCGGATCCGAAGAACAAGGGCAGGGTGTGCACGCGCTCGGGTTCGCACCCGTACATGCTGTCGCTGATCGGCTCCCTGCTGGAGCGTCTGGGCCCCGAAAAGACCGAGGAGTGGGCGCGTGGCATGGTCGCAAACATGGCGCGTCCCCCGCGTGGCGGCGACACCGACCAGATCAAGGGCGTTGCGTCAGGCGAGTGCGGCGTCGCCCTGACCAATACGTACTACTGGGTGCGGCTGGTGCGCTCGGAAGACCCGACGGACAAGGCGATCGTGTCCAAGGTCGGCTTCATCTGGCCCAATCAGGCGACCACGGGCACCCACATGAACATTTCGGGCGGGGGGGTCGCGAAGAACGCGCCGCACCAGGCCAATGCCGTCGCGTTCCTCGAGTACCTGACCAGCCCCAAGGCGCAGTCGTATTTCGCGGACGGCAACAACGAGTGGCCCGTCGTGAAGGGCGCCGTGACCGACAACAAGGCGCTGTCCGCGCTCGGCACTCCCAGGATGGAAGACGTGCCGATCTCCACCATCGGCAAGAACCAGATCGCGGCGCAACGGATTCTCGACCGGGTCGGTTACCGCTGATCAACGCCGCGCCGCGTGCCGGCCTATAAGATGCGCGCCTCGGAATCGGGGCGCGCATGTCATCTACTTCCTGCGATGTCGTCATTGTCGGCGCCGGCCACAACGGCCTGACGTGCGCCTGCTATCTCGCCGCGGCGGGGCTCAAGGTTCGCGTCGTCGAGCGCCGGTCGGTGGTGGGTGGAGCCGCAGTGACCGAGGAGTTCCATCCCGGATTCCGCAACTCGACGCTGAGCTACACCGTGAGCCTGCTGAACCCGAAGATCATCCGCGACCTGAGGTTGGCCGATCACGGGCTTCGGATCGTCGAGCGGCCGTACTCCAACTTCGTGCCGCTGCCGGATGGCCGGTCGCTGAAGTTCGGTGGCGATCTTGCCGCCAGCCAGGCAGAAGTCGCAAAGTTCTCCAGGAGCGATGCCGAGGCGCTGCCGGCGTACTTCGCCCGTCTCGACAGACTTGCCGAGCAATTGAAGCAATGGGTGCTGCGCGCGCCGCCGAACCTCGGCGGACCGTTCATCGTCGAGGGCTGGCGCGACCTCGTTGCCGGCGCGCAACTGCTGCTGCAGGCGGGCCGGTTGCCGCGCGAGGGGCAGCGCGACCTCGTCGATATCTTCACCAAGAGCGCGGGCGACTGGCTCGACAGCTGGTTCGAGTCGGAGCCGCTGAAGGCGGTGCTTGGCTGGGATTCCGTCGTCGGCAATTACGCCAGCCCGTACGCGGCTGGCTCCGCCTACGTGCTGCTGCATCACTGCTTCGGCGAAGTGAACGGCAAGCCTGGCAAGTGGGGGCACGCGATCGGTGGCATGGGCACGATCACACAGGCGATGGCGGCGGAGGCGCGCAAGCGGGGGGTGGACATTGCCGTCGACGCGCCGGTCGCGCGCGTGATCGTCGAGCGTGGCGCGGCGGTCGGCGTCGAGCTGGCTTCCGGCGAGATCATCCGGGCGCGCGCCGTCGCGTCCAACATCAATCCGAAGCTGCTCTACCAGCGCCTGCTCGACCCTGCCGATCTGCCGGACGAATTCAACGAAGCCATGCGGCGCTACAAGTGCGGCTCGGGCTCGTTTCGCGTGACCGTGGCCCTGAGCGAGTTGCCCGACTTTTTGGCGATGCCAGGCTCGCATGCGCAGCCCCACCACGCCAGCGGGATCGTGTTCGCACCGTCCCTCGGCTACATGGACCGCGCGTGGCACGATGCCGTGGCGCAGGGCTACGCGCAGCAACCGATCGTCGAAATGCTGATCCCGACCGTGGTCGACGACACGCTGGCGCCGGCGGGCGCCCACGTCGCGAGCCTGTTCTGCCAGCAGTTCAAGCCCGAGGCCGACTGGAGCGCGCTGAAAGGACCGGCCCTGCAGGCGATCTTCGACGTCGTGCAGGGCCATTGCCCAAACTTCCGGCGCTCGCTGCTCGGCTGGCACGCGCTGTCGCCGGCCGATCTGGAAAGCGAGTACGGCCTGATCGGCGGCGACATCTTCCACGGGCAGCTGTCGCTCGACCAGCTGTTCTCGATGCGTCCGTTGATGGGATACGCGCGTTACCGCGGTCCGCTGAAAGGCCTGTACCACTGCGGTTCCGGCGCCCATCCCGGCGGCGGCGTGACCGGCGCGCCCGGGCACAATGCGGCGCGCGAGATCGTGCGCGACATGAACTAGCCCCTGTCCCGCGCGCACCCGCTGCGCTACGCGAGCAGCTCCACGTTGCCGCCCGCCGCCGCGGTATTGATGGTCACCGTACGCTCGGCGCAGAAGCGCAGCAGGTAGTTGGGCCCGCCTGCCTTCGGGCCGGTGCCCGACAGGCCTTCGCCGCCGAACGGCTGGCTGCCGACGACCGCGCCGATGATGTTCCGGTTGACGTAGAGGTTGCCGACCCGAGCGCGCTGCGCGACGTGCCCGATGCGGCCGTCGAGGCGGGTTTGCAGGCCCATCGTCAGTCCGTAGCCGGTCGCGTTGATCGCGTCGATGACGGCTTCGAGCGCACGCTTGTCGTAGCGGACCACGTGCAGGATCGGACCGAAATTCTCGTGCGCGAGGTCACCGATGGCGGCGATCTCGGCCGCGAGGGGCGCGAAGTAATGGCCGTCGAGCCCCGGTGGGAGGTCGCACTCGTGGACGATGCGGCCATGCTTCCGCAGCCAGGTCCGATGTCGCACGAGCAGCGCCAGCTGCTCGGCGTCGATCACCGGCCCGACGTCCGTTCGGGGATCGGCCGGATCGCCGATCACGAGCTCGCGCATCGCGCCCGCGATCATGTCGATCATCGAGTCGGCGATCTCGTTCTGCAGGAACAGCACGCGCAGCGCGGAACAGCGCTGGCCGCACGACCGGAAGGCGCTCGAGATCACGGCGTCGGCGACCTGCTCGGGCAGTGCCGTCGAGTCGACGATCATCGCGTTCTGCCCTCCAGTCTCGGCGATCAGCACGCCAATGGGCGCATCGCGCGCGGCGAGCGATCGGTTGATCGCGCGCGCCGTCGCCACGGACCCGGTGAACGCAACCCCGGCGACGCCGGCATCCGAGGTCAGGGCGCGTCCGACCGTCTCGCCGGGCCCGAGGATGAGGTGCAGCACGTCTCCCGGCACTCCGGCCTGGTGCATCAGCTGCACCGCGCGGAACGCGACGAGCGGAGTCTGCTCGGCAGGCTTTGCCACCACCGTGTTGCCGGCAACGAGTGCAGCGGCGATCTGGCCCCCGAAGATCGCAAGCGGGAAGTTCCACGGACTGATGCAGACGAATGGGCCGCGGCCGCCGAGGTGGAGCTCGTTCGATTCGCCGGCCGGACCCGGCAGCCGCTGCACCTGCATGCGTTCCCGGCCGATGGCGGCGTAGTAGCGGCAGAAGTCGACCGCCTCGCGCACTTCGGCGTGCGCATCCAGCATCGTCCGGCCGCCCTCGCGCACGATCAGCGCGCACAGCTCGTCATGCGCTGTTTCCCAGGCATCGGCCACGCGCTCGATTACCTCGGCGCGCGCGTCGACACCCAGCGCCTCCCAGGCGGGGAAGGCGGTTCGTGCAGCCGCGAGTGCGGCCTCGACGTCGCGCACACCGGCTTCGGCCGCCGAGCCGATCACCTGCCCGAGCGCGGCGGGATTGCGGACTTCGGATGGCGTGCCTGCCGCTGCGCCGGACACCAGCGACGTCGCATCGACGCGGCTGCTGCGCCCGACCGCCGAGGCGAGCGCGAGCAGTGTCGGAGCCTGCTGCAGGTCGATTCCCCTCGAATTGCGGCGCGCCCCGAACAGAGCCGTTCCGGTGGTAAGGGCCGACGGCGGTTCGTCCGAGGCCACGAACGCGCGCCCCAGCGCGTAGGCATCCTCCACCAGCGACTCGGACGGGACCGAATGGTCCGTGATCTGGTGAACGAACGAGGTATTCGATCCATTTTCGAGCAGGCGGCGGACCAGGTAGGCGAGCAGGTCGCGGAAGGCGCCGACGGGCGCATACACGCGGACGCGGACATCGGGACTGTCCGCGAGCAGCGCCGCGTACAGCGGGTCGCCCATTCCGTGCAGCCGCTGGAACTCGTAGTGGCGCCCGGGCGCGATTTCCCGGGCGTATTCGACGATCGAAGCGACCGTCAGGGCGTTATGGGTCGCGAACTGCGCGTAGACCGGCGCCGGATGCGCCAGCAAGCGCCGGGCAGTCGCGAGGTAGGACAGGTCCGTGGCCCACTTGCGCGTGAATACGGGGAAGCCCGGCATGCCGAGCTCCTGCGCGCGCTTGATCTCCGCGTCCCAGTAAGCGCCCTTGGTGAAGCGGACGGTGATCGGCCGCCGCAGTTCAGCGCTCGACTGCAGCAGGCGATCGATCGCCGCCGCGGCGCGCGTCTGGTAGGTCTGGACGGCCAGGCCGAGTCCGGGCCAGTCGGCCAGCAGCGGTTCGCGCATCAGGCGCTCGAACAGGCCCAGATGAAGCGACAGCCGCTCCGATTCCTCGGCGTCGATGGTCAGGTTCACGTCGGCGGCACGCGCCAGGGCGCCCAGCTCGACCAGCCGCGGATAGAGTTCCCGGTCGCTGCGCTCGGCTTGCGCGGTCTCGAAGCGGGGATGGATCGCGGACAGCTTCACCGAGATTCCGTCGCGCAGGCTCCAGTCGGTGCCCGCCGTTCCCTTCAGCGCCGACAGCGCGCTGACGTACGAAGCGTAGGCCCGGTCGGCGTCCGCGCGTGTGCGTGCGCCTTCGCCGAGCATGTCGAACGAGTAGAGGATGCGGGCATCCGGCCGCCGCGCGGCGCGGGCCATCGCGGCCTTGAGCTCGGTCGCGAAGACGAACTGGTCCCCGAAGCGCCGGATCCCCTCGATCACGAGCGGGCGCATCGCGCTGCGCGCGAACCACGCACGGATGGATGCATCGTCTCCTTCGGCTCCGCGCAGGTCTGCGTCGGCGGCGGTGTGGCCGGCGACCTTCAGGGCAGTCGCCAGCACGCGGGTCACGAAGTTTCCGTCCATCCCGATGCGGCTCGAGCGGAAAGCGGCGAGCTTCTCCGCGATCAGCCAGGTCTGCGTCTCGGGATCCGGCGCCCGCAGCAGGGCTTCGGCCAGGCGCAGCAGGGCGATGCCCTCAGGCGTCGCCAGCGGAAAGGAGTTGAGCAGGTTCTGCGCGGAAAGCAGCCCGGGGTCCGCGGCCCGCACCGCCGCGATGTAGCCGAGGGCGCGGCGGCGCGCCGCGTCACGGCGCTCGGTCGAAGGCTCGCCGGACGCCAGCAGGCGCTGCACCGCGCTTCGTTCATCTGCATACGGATCGCCGAGGTCAGGCAAGCGTTGCAGTGCTTCCAGTACGCCAGGCATGTGATCTCCAGCGAGGAATGCGCATCAATCTAGCACCGTGCTCCGGCTCCGAAGCACGCGTGCCGGGGGGGCTCTCAGGTTCGTACAATGGCGCACCGAGCCCCGATCCATGTTCGACTTCTCCGCAGAATCCGGTTTCGTTGCGCTGTTCGCCGCGAGTTTCATCGCTGCGACGATCCTTCCCGGGGGGTCGGAGTTCGTGCTGATCGGAGTTATCCACAAGCATCCCGACGCCCTGTGGCAGGCGGTCGGCGTGGCTACGCTTGGCAATACCCTTGGAGGCGTCACCTCTTACTGGATGGGCCGGCTGCTGCCCAACCGGGTCCAGCACAAGGCGATCATCACGCTGCACAAGTACGGCTACTGGGCGCTGCTGCTGTCGTGGTTGCCGCTGGTAGGCGATGCCCTGGCGGTGGGCGCAGGGTGGTTGCGGCTCAACCCCTGGCTTACGATCGCCGCGTTTGCCGTCGGCAAGCTTTTCCGCTACGTGCTCGTCGCCGGCGGCTGGGCATGGATCGAGGCGCTTTTTCTTGCCTAGTGACAACGCTCTAGGGCAGCACAAGTGGCGGTGCCCGGCCTTCGTATAATCGCAGGCGAGACACTACCCAGCCCGAGCGCCGACCGGCGCAACTCCCAACCAAGAAACGGCCCATGAAAGTCCTCGTCCCCGTCAAGCGCGTGGTCGACTACAACGTGAAGGTGCGCGTGAAGTCGGACCAGACCGGCGTCGACATCGCCAATGTGAAGATGTCGATGAATCCCTTCGATGAGATCGCGGTGGAGGAGGCAGTCCGCCTGAAGGAGCAGGGCATCGCCACCGAGGTGATCGCGGTGTCGTGCGGCCTGCCCCAATGCCAGGAGACGCTGCGCACCGCGCTGGCGATCGGCGCCGACCGCGCCATCCTGGTCGAGACCGACGTCGAACTGCAGCCGCTGGCGGTGGCCAAGCTGCTCAAGGCGCTGGTGGACCGCGAGCAGCCGTCGCTCGTGATCCTGGGCAAGCAGGCGATCGACGACGATGCGAACCAGACCGGGCAGATGCTGGCGGCCCTGGCCGATCTGCCGCAGGGCGCGTTCGCGTCCAAGCTCGTGGTGGCCGACGGCCGTGCGCAGGTCACGCGCGAGGTCGATGGCGGGCTGGAGACGATCTCGCTGTCGCTGCCAGCCATCATCACCGCGGACCTGCGGCTGAACGAGCCTCGCTACGTGACGCTGCCGAACATCATGAAGGCGAAGAAGAAGCCGCTCGAGACGGTGAAGCCTGCCGACCTCGGCGTGGATGTCACGCCGCGCCTGAAGATGCTGAAGGTCAGCGACCCGCCGGGTCGCAAGGCCGGCGTGCGCGTCGCGGACGTGCCGGCGCTGGTGGCCAAGCTGAAAACCGAAGCCAAAGTCCTTTGAGAACGCGCGGAGACGACAGATGACGGCACTCGTACTTGCCGAACACGACAACACGTCGCTCAAGGCCGCGACGCTGAATACCGTGACCGCCGCGGCCAAGGCCGGCGGCGAGGTCCACATCCTGGTGGTCGGGCACAACGCGGCCGCGGCCGCGCAGCAGGCGGCGAAGATCCAGGGCGTATCCAAGGTGCTGCTGGCCGACGGGCCGCAGTTCGCCGGGGGGCTCGCCGAGGCGGTTTCCGCAGGTGGTGGCGCTGGCGGGCAGCTACAGCCACGTCTTCGGCGCGGCGACAGCCTATGGCAAGAACATCCTGCCGCGCGTTGCGGCCAAGCTCGACGTGGCGCAGGTCTCCGACATCATGAGCGTCGAGTCGCCCGACACGTTCACGCGTCCGATCTACGCCGGCAACGCGATCGCGACGGTGCAGAGCGCGGACAAGGTGAAGGTCGTGACGGCGCGTCCGACGAACTTCGACGCGGTTGCGGCCGAGGGCGGCTCGGCCGCGGTCGAGACCGTGGATGCCGTCAGTGCCGGGGACGCATCGCGCTTCATCTCGCGCGACATCGCGAAGTCGGACCGTCCGGAGCTGCAGGGCGCGAAGGTCGTCGTCTCCGGCGGCCGCGGGATGGGCTCGGCCGAGAACTTCAAGCTGCTCGAGCCGCTGGCGGACAAGCTCAACGCGGCGATGGGGGCCTCGCGCGCGGCGGTCGATGCCGGCTACGCGCCGAACGACTGGCAGGTCGGGCAGACCGGCAAGGTCGTCGCGCCGCAGCTTTACATCGCCGTCGGCATCTCGGGTGCAATCCAGCATCTCGCCGGCATGAAGGATTCCAAGGTGATCGTCGCCATCAACAAGGACCCGGAGGCGCCGATCTTCCAGGTTGCCGACTACGGCCTCGTCGGCGACCTGTTCGAGGTCGTGCCGCAGCTGGTCAAGGAACTCGGCTGACGGTCCGGGCCATGCCAGCGCGGGGCACAGCGTCCGCGGCTCGCCGTGATCCTGTGCCCTTCTTGTTTACTC
>JAOUJD010000063.1 GCA_029883565.1 Burkholderiaceae bacterium | reverse complement strand
GACGGGGTCCACCGGCCCACCCTCGCCGGCGAACAGCATCACCGCCAGGTTGAACTGGGCGACCCGCTCGTTGCGGGCCGCGGCCTTCCGGTAGTACTCGATGGCGCGCGCGTGATCGGCGGCCGCGTAGGCGGCCCACCCTGCGGCGACATCGGGATCCGCCGACGGCACCACCTGCACGGGGCCCGCATGGGCTGCCGCGACGACGGCGCAGATCAGCAAGGCAAGCAGTGGACGGCGCATGCGGAGAGCGATCGCCGGCCGCGGCTCAGGAGGCTTCCTGGGCGGGGGCCTCTTCGTCGGACTTCGGCTTGCCGAAGAACCGGGCGAGAACGATGCCGAGTTCGTACAGCAGGACGAGCGGGATCGCGAGCAGCAGCTGAGACACGACGTCGGGAGGAGTGAAGATCGCCGCGACGATGAAGGCGCCGACGATCACATAGGGCCGCGCCTGCCTGAGCTTCTCGACGCTCGCGATGCCGAAGCGCGAGAGCAGCACCACGATGATCGGCACTTCGAAGGTGAGGCCGAACGCCAGGAACATGCCCATCACGAAGCTGAAGTAGGCCTCGATGTCCGGGGAGACGGCGACCGAGACGGGCGCGAAGTTCGCGATGAACCGGAAGATCAGCTTGAAGACGATGAAGTAGCAGTACGCCATGCCGGTGACGAACATCGCGATGCTCGACATGATCAGCGGGGCCGCGAGGCGCTTCTCGTGCCGGTACAGCCCGGGGGCAACGAACGCCCAAGCCTGCCACAGCACATAAGGCAGCGCGATCAGGAAGGCGGTGAACAGGGTGACCTTCAACGGCACCATGAACGGCGTGATGACGCCCGTGGCGAGCAGCTTGGAGCCGGCCGGCAGGGCCGCCATCATCGGCTCCGACATCACGTCGAAGATTTCCTTCATGAAGGGCGACAGGGCGAGGAACACCACGACGATCGCCACCGCGGCGCGCACGAGGCGCTGGCGGAGCTCGACCAGGTGGGACAGGAAGCTCTGTTCCGGCGCCGGCGCGCCGCTCTCGGTGGTCATCGACGGATCCGCGGCCGGTTCATGCGCGCCCGTGGCGCGTATTTGTGGCGGGAGTGCCCCGTCGCTTCAGGCATGGCGAGCTGGCGCTTGAGCTTCGCGATTTCCTCGGACAGGTCGTCGACGCTCGGTCCCGGCTTGTAGCGACGCCGGAACCGGCTCGACGCCCAGTTGTCTCCGGCCGCGTCCCACGAGTAGTCGCCCGTCCCGGAACCCGAGCCGCCGCCTGACGCGTCCTGCAGTCCGGAGTTCAGCGAGTTGGCCGTCGAATCGAGTTCCGACTGGATGCTCGCGACGCCGCCCTGGACCGAGGTCTCGATCGAGCGCGCCACGTCGCGTGCCTGCTGCTGCAGCTTCTGAAGTTCCGCGACCTCCATCTCGCGCGTGATGTCGGTCTTCACCTGCGACACGTAGCGCTGCGCCTTGCCTGCCCACTCGCCGGCCATGCGCGCCACTTTCGGCAGCCGCTCGGGGCCGAGCACGACCAGCGCGACCGCACCGATCACCGCGAGTTCTCCAAAGCTGAAGTCAAACATGACGGTGCGCCGAATCGCGGGCGCTCGACCGTCGGTCGAACGCCATCGCAGCGCCGGTCCCTCCGGGGATCAGGACTTCTCTTTGGCCTGGACGTCGATCGTCTGGCCCGGGACCTGCTTGGGCTTGTCGGCAGCGCTGTTCGCAACCTCGTCCGCGCCCTCTTTCATGCCTTCCTTGAAGCCCTTGATCGCACCGCCGAGATCCTTGCCGATGTTCTTGAGCTTGCTGGTCCCGAACACCAGGATGATGACCAGGAGGACGATCAGCCAATGCCAGATCGAAAATGAACCCATCTGAGACTCCTACAGACGTTTCCACGGGCGGGGGCCGCCCATGATGTGGATGTGCAAGTGAAAGACCTCTTGCCCGCCGTCGGGGCCGTTGTTGATCACGACACGAAAACCGTTGTCGCAGCCGAGTTCTTTCGCGAGGCGCGGCGCAAGACCGATCATTTTACCGAATAGCGCCTCATGCTCCGAACCCGCGTCAAGCAGGGAATCGAGGTGCAATTTCGGGACCAGCAGGAAGTGGACCGGGGCGGCCGGATGGATGTCGTGGAACGCCAGTACGTCGTCGTCCTCGTAGATCTTCTTGCTCGGGATCTCGCCCCGGGCAATGCGGCAGAAGAGGCATGAACTCATTGGGCGTCCCTTTCCCGTGCCTTGCGCAGCGCCTTTTCCTCGATTCCGGAGGTGCCCGCTCGCCGTTCCAGTTCCGCCAGCACGTCCTCCGGCCGCAGGCCGTAGTGCGACAGCATGATCATGCAGTGGAACCAGAGGTCCGCGGTCTCGGCGACGATGCGCTCCCGGACCCCGTCCTTGGCCGCCATCACGGCTTCGGTCGCCTCCTCGCCGATCTTCTTCAGGATGGCGTCGTCGCCCCTGGCGAACAGGCGGGCGACGTAGGACGCATCGGCGTCGCCGCCCTTGCGGGAGTCGATCACGTCCGCCAGTTGTCCCAGTATTCGGTCGCTCATCGTCGTCGCGCGCCGCGCGCTCACTTCCGGTAGATCAGTTCGGGATCCTTCAGCACCGGGTCGACCGCCTGCCAGGCGCCGCCGTCCAGCCTCCGGAAAAAGCAGCTCTCCCGTCCGGTATGACAGGCGATCCCGCCCTCCTGTTCAACAGCGTACATGACGACATCGCCGTCGCAGTCGAGCCGGATCTCGGCGACGCGCTGCCGGTGGCCCGACTCCTCGCCCTTGCGCCACAGTCGCCCCCGGGAGCGGGACCAGTAGACGGCCTGGCGCGACGCGGCCGTCTCGGCCAGCGCCTCGCGGTTGGCCCAGGCCACCATCAGGACGCGCCGGCTGAGCGCGTCCTGCGCGATGACAGTGACGAGGCCGTCCGCGTCGAACCGGACCTCGTCGAGCCATGAAGAGGCCTGCGGACTCACGCGTCGGTCCTCATCGGAATGCCCCGGCTCGACATGTACGCCTTCGCCTGGCCCACGGTGAACTCCCCGTAGTGGAAGATCGAGGCGGCCAGCACGGCGTCGGCGCGCCCCTGCAGCACGCCGTCGGCGAGGTGCTGCAGTGTGCCCACGCCGCCCGATGCGATCACGGGCACCGGCACCGCATCGGCCACCGCCCGTGTCAGCTCGAGGTCGAATCCCTGCTTGGTGCCATCCCGGTCCATGCTGGTCAACAGGATCTCCCCGGCGCCCAGCGCCGTCACGCGCTGCGCCCAACCGATCGCATCCAGCCCGGTCGGGGTCCGGCCGCCGTGCGTGTAGACCTCCCAGCCCTTCGACGGGTCGTCCGCCTGCCGCCGCCTGGCATCCACGGCGACGACGATGCACTGGGAGCCGAATCGTCCGCTTGCGTCCGCCACCAGCTGCGGGTTCTGCACGGCCGCGGTGTTGATCGAGATCTTGTCGGCACCGGCGTTCAACAGGCGCCTGACGTCCTCGACCCGGCGCACCCCGCCGCCCACGGTGAGCGGAATGAACACCTGCTCGGCCACGGCCTCGATGACGTGAAGGATGATGTCGCGCTCGTCCGAGCTCGCGGTGATGTCGAGAAACGTCAGCTCGTCCGCACCTTGCTCGTCATAGCGGCGCGCAATCTCGACCGGATCACCGGCGTCGCGCAGGCTGACGAAGTTGACGCCCTTGACGACGCGACCGGCGGTCACGTCGAGGCACGGAATGATGCGTTTGGCGAGCATGGCCCGGCGTGGGGAAAGCCGCAGGATAGTCGATGCCCGGGCCGGGTCACCCTTGCTGGAAGTCAGCCGGCAAGCTGGTCCGCGCGCTCCTGGGCCGCCTTGAAGTCGATCGCGCCTTCGTACAGCGAGCGCCCGAGGATCGCGCCCTCGATGCCCTCGGATTCGACTGCGCACAACTGCTCGATGTCCTTCATGCTGGCGATGCCGCCGCTGGCGATCACGGGGATCTTCACGTGGCGCGCCAGTTCCACCGTCGCCTCGATGTTGACGCCGGACATCATGCCGTCACGGCCGATGTCGGTGTACAGGATGGCCTCGGCGCCGTAGTCCTCGAACTTCCTGCCGAGGTCGGTCACGTCGTGGCCGGTCAGCTTGCTCCAGCCGTCGGTCGCGACCTTGCCGCCCTTGGCATCGAGCGCGACGATCACATGGCCGCCGAACGCCGTGCAGGCGTCGCGCAGGAAGCCCGGATTCTTCACCGCGGCCGTGCCGATCACCACGAAGCTCACGCCGTCGTCGATGTAGCGCTCGATGATGTCGAGGTCGCGGATGCCACCGCCGAGCTGCACCGGCAGTTCGTCACCGACCGCCTTGATGATCCTGCGGATCACCGGCTCGTTGACGGGAACGCCCGAGCGCGCGCCGTTGAGGTCAACGATGTGCAGCCTGCGCGCGCCCTGCTCGAGCCAGTGGCGCGCCATCGCGACGGGGTCGTCCGAAAACACCGTCACGTCGTTGTCCATGTCGCCTTGCCGCAGTCGGACGCAGCGTCCGTCTTTGATGTCGATAGCCGGGATCAGGAGCATGCAGGAGGAGCCCGCGTGCGGGTGTCTTTTCGGGGGTGGGAAGAGCGTGAAAGTGGGCGGCTGTGAACGTGGCGCGGAGCTCGCAGCGGGCTCACGGCACGTTCAGGGGTTCCAGCGCGTGAAGTTCTCGTAGATGCGCAGTCCGGCTGCGGAGCTCTTTTCGGGGTGAAACTGCGTGGCGAAAATATTATCGCTCGCGACCACGCAGGTAAAGACGCCTCCGTAGCTGCTTTCACCCGCCGATATGCGCCGTTCGGCGGGTACGACATAGTAACTATGAACGAAGTAGAACCAGCTGTCGTCGGGAATTCCCTCCCACAGCGGATGTTTCTGCGTCTGGCGAACGCGGTTCCAGCCCATGTGCGGCACTTTCAGGCGCCGGCCGTCGGGCTGTCGCATCGCGTCTTCGCGGAACCGGACGACTGATCCGGCGAACAGGCCGAGCCCGGCGACGTCGCCCTCTTCGCTGCGCTCGAACAGCATCTGCTCGCCGATGCAGACCGCCAGCAGCGGCTTGCTCGCCGCCGCCTCGCGCACGGCGCCGTCGAGTCCGTATTCCTGCAGATAGCGCATGCAGTCCGGCATGGCGCCCTGACCCGGGAATACAACGCGCTCCGCCGCACGGATCACCTCCGCATCCGACGTGACCGTCACTCGCGTCGCGGGCGCAACATGCTCGATGGCCTTCGCCACCGAGCGCAGGTTGCCCATGCCGTAGTCGACGATGGCGATCATGCGCAGCGCGGGCGGTCCGTGCGGCAACACGCCGCTCGGGAACGCCATGCGCCGGGAGCGACCGGCAGGGCTGGTGGCGGCATGACCCTCATCCGTCCACGGCAACTTGGCAGGACCATCGGTTCGCCTACAGGCTGCCCTTCGTGGACGGGATCGCGCCGGCAGCGCGGGGGTCGGGTTCGACAGCCATCCGCAGCGCGCGGGCGAAGGCCTTGAAGACCGTCTCGCATTGGTGGTGCGCGTTGTCGCCGCGCAGGTTGTCCACGTGCACGGTGACCAGCGCGTGATTGACGAACCCCTGGAAAAACTCGTGCGCGAGGTCGACGTCGAACTCGCCGATCATTGCCCGGGTGAACCGGACGTTCCAGATCAGTTCCGGACGGCCCGAAAGGTCGACCACGACGCGCGACAGGGCTTCGTCGAGCGGAACGTAAGCGTGCCCATAGCGGCGCACCCCCGCCTTGTCCCCCACGGCCCGGGCAAACGCCTGTCCAAGCGTGATGCCGACGTCCTCGACCGTGTGGTGCCCGTCGATGTGCAGGTCCCCGTGCGCCTGCACCGCCAGATCGACCAGGCCGTGGCGCGCGATCTGCTCGAGCATGTGATCGAAGAACCCGATGCCGGTCGCGAGCTCGGACCGGCCGCTGCCGTCGAGATCGACGCTGACCCGGATCCGGGTCTCCTTGGTGACGCGTTCCACCTCGGCACGGCGGGAGGCTGTGGTCATTGTGGGATCCCGATGACGGCGCGCAGCGCCCTGATGAACGTCTGGTTCTCCGACGGCGTTCCGACCGTGACGCGCAGGCAGCCCGCCAGCAGCGGGTGCATGCCGGCGACGTTCCTGATCAGTATGCCCCGCTCCTTCAGTGCGGCAAACACGCTGTCGGGCTTCTCGACGCGGAACAGGATGAAATTGGCGGAAGACGGAAACGGTGTCACGCCCGGGCTCTCCGCCAGCGCGCCGGCCAGGCGGGTGCGCTCGGCGCGCAGCGTGGCGGCCTGCGCATCGAGGATCGCGAGGTTCTCCAGCATCAGATCGGCCGTCGCCAGGGTCAGCACGTTGACGTTGTAGGGCGGTCGGACCTTGTCGAACTGAGCGATCCAGTCGGGGTGCCCGACCAGGTACCCGAGCCGGATCCCGGCCAGGCCGAGCTTCGACAGCGTCCGCAGCACCAGCAGGTTGGGCCAGCGCGCGATCTGGGGCATCCAGGTGTCCTGCGCGAACGGCAGGTAGGCCTCGTCGACGACGACCAGTCCCGGCGCCACGCGGATCACCTGTTCGACGACCGAGCGGTCGAACAGGTTGCCGGTCGGGTTGTTCGGGTGCGAAAGGAAGATGACGGCCGGCCGGTGCTCCTCGATCGCTGCCAGCAATGCCAGGGCGTCGAGCGTGAAATCGGGTTTCAACGGCACGCCGACGAAGGCGCAGCGGTTGAAGCGCGCCGACATCTCGTACATCACGAAACTCGGCGCAGGCGACAGCACCACCGCATCGGGCCGGGCGCAGGCCTGAATCACGAGGTGGATCAGCTCGTCGGAGCCGTTGCCCAGCATCAGCCGCATGCCGTCCGGCACGCCCATGGCACTCGCCAGCCGTTCCTTGAACCCCTTGGGATCGGCCGGCGGATAGCGGTTCAGCGGCTGCCGCCCGAGCCGGTTGCCGACCTGCTGCATCAGGCCGGGCGGCAACGGGAAGGGGTTCTCCATCGCGTCGAGCTTCAGCAGGCCGGCCGCGCTCGGCACGGCATACGCATCGATCGCGCGCACGTCGTCGCGCAGCACCGACAGGTTGGGACGTGGTCCGGTGGCGCTCATCGTGGTTTCAGCCGGTATTCTGCGCTCGCGGCATGGGCCGGCAACTGCTCGCCGCGCGCAAGAGTGGACGCCACGCGCCCGAGCGTCTGCGCGCCCGCCTCCGACACGCGGATCAGGCTGGTGCGCTTCTGGAAGTCGTAGACGCCGAGCGGCGACGAGAAGCGCGCCGTGCGCGCCGTGGGCAGCACGTGATTCGGCCCCGCGCAGTAGTCGCCCAGCGCTTCGCTGGAGTGCCGGCCGAGGAACAGCGCGCCGGCGTGGCGGATCTTCGCCGCCCAGCGCTCCGGGTCGTCGGTGGAGATCTCCAGGTGTTCAGGCGCTATGCGGTCCGCGATCGCGCACGCCTCCTCGAGGTCGCGCGTCAGGATCAGGGCGCCACGGTTCGCCAGCGAGCGCTCGATGATCGCGCGCCGCGGCATCGTCGGCAGCAGCCGCCCTATCGATGCCTGCACGCGCTCGATGAAAGCGGCGTCCGGCGTGAGCAGGATCGCCTGCGCGAGTTCGTCGTGCTCGGCCTGGGAAAAGAGGTCCATCGCGATCCAGTCCGGATCGGTCCTGCCGTCGCAGATCACGAGGATCTCGCTCGGCCCCGCGATCATGTCGATGCCGACGACGCCGAATACCCGGCGCTTGGCCGCCGCCACATAGGCATTGCCGGGACCGACGATCTTGTCGACGGCGGGCACGGTTTCGGTGCCGTAGGCCAGCGCCGCGACCGCCTGCGCCCCGCCGATCGCGAAGGCGCGCGATACCCCGGCCAGCGCCGCCGCGGCGAGGACCAGCGGATTGCGCGTCCCGTCCGGAGTCGGCACCACCATGACGATGTCGCGGACGCCCGCCACGTGGGCGGGCAGCGCGTTCATCAGCAGCGAGGACGGGTACGCGGCGAGCCCGCCCGGCACGTACAGCCCGGCGCTGTCCAGCGCGTTCACGCGCTGGCCGAGTTCGGTGCCGTCGTCCTCCGTGTAGGTCCACGTCGTCGCCACCTGGCGCTCGTGATACGCGCGGATGCGACGTGCAGCGGTCTCGAGCGCCACGCGCTGCTCCGCGGGAAGCGCGTCGAGCGCGTCCTGCATCTCGCGCTGCGGAATCTCGAGCGTTGCGACCGACGTGGCCCGCATCCGGTCGAACCGGTTCGTGTACTCGAGCAACGCCGCGTCACCGCGCGCCTTGACGTCGTCGACGATCGCCGCGGCCACGCGCTCGATCTCGCGGTCGACCGCGGTGTCGACCGCGACGAGCTCGGCGAACTCGGCGTCGAACGCCGGCTGGCGACTGTCGAGCGTGCGCACCCTCATGCCTGCACCGCGGCCTGGATGCGGTCGATGATGGGCATCAGCGCGGCGCGCTTGAGCTTCATCGCGGACTGGTTGACGATCAGGCGCGAGGAAATCGGCACGATCTCCTCCACCTCGACCAGGTTGTTGGCCTTCAGCGTCCCGCCGGACGACACGAGGTCGACGATCACGTCGGCGAGCCCCGACAGCGGCGCCAGTTCCATCGAACCGTACAGCTTGATCACATCCACGTGCACGCCCTTTTCGGCGAAGTGCTCGCGGGCCGTCTGCACGTACTTCGTCGCCACGCGCAGGCGCGCGCCGCGGCGCACGGCGTTGGCGTAGTCGAACCCGGCCGGCACCGCCACGCACAGCCGGCAGCGCGCGATCCGCAGGTCGACCGGCTGGTACAGGCCGGCCCCGCCGTGCTCCATCAGGACGTCCTTGCCCGCCACGCCCAAGTCGGCGGCGCCGTACTGCACGTAGGTCGGGACATCGGACGCCCGCACTACGACGATCCGCAGGTCCGGGTTCGACGTTCCGATGATCAGCTTGCGCGAGGTCTCGGGATCCTCGAGCGGCGCGATGCCCGCCGCCGCGAGCAGCGGCCGCGTTTCGTCGAAGATGCGTCCCTTGGACAGCGCCAGCGTGATCACTTGACCCTCTCGACCTGCGCGCCCAGCGCGGCCAGCTTGCTTTCCATCTTTTCGTAGCCCCGGTCGAGATGGTAAATGCGATCGACCAGCGTCTCGCCGTCCGCCGCGAGCGCCGCGACGACCAGGCAGGCGGAAGCGCGCAGGTCGGTGGCCATCACGGGGGCTCCGGCGAGCCGGTCGACACCGTGCACCACCGCAGTATTTCCCTCGATCGCGATGTTCGCCCCCAGCCGCTGCAATTCAAGGACGTGCATGAAGCGGTTCTCGAAGATCGTCTCGGTGATGCGGGCGACCCCGTCCGCGACGCAGTCGAGCGCCATGAACTGGGCCTGCATGTCGGTCGGGAACGCTGGGTACGGCGCGGTGCGCAGGCTGACGGCGCGCGGCCGGCGGTCCATGCGGATCGACAGCAGGTCGCCCTCCGCCCGCAGGTCGGCTCCGGCCTCCTTGAGCTTGTCCAGGACGGCGTCGAGGGTGTGCGGCGCGGCGCCCCGTAGCACCGCCTCGCCACCGGCGGCCGCCACGGCGGTGAGGAAGGTGCCCGTTTCGATGCGATCCGGCATCACGCGGTGCCTGGTGCCGTGCAGCCGCTCCACGCCCTGCACCGCGATCGAGGCCGTGCCGGCCCCGGAGATGCGGGCTCCCATCGCATTGAGCGCGTCCGCCAGGTCGACGACCTCGGGCTCCCGCGCGGCATTCTCGATGATCGTCTCGCCCTCGGCGAGCGCCGCCGCCATCATCAGGTTCTCGGTGCCGGTCACCGTCACCATGTCCGTGACGATGCGGGTCCCCTTGAGACGCTTCGCCTCGGCCACCACGAAGCCGCCTTCGATGCGGATCCTCGCTCCGAGCAGTTCGAGCCCCTTGATGTGCTGGTCGACCGGCCGTGCGCCGATGGCGCATCCGCCCGGCAGCGAGACCCGCGCCGTGCCGAAGCGCGCCACCAGCGGCCCCAGCACGAGGATCGAGGCGCGCATCGTCTTGACCATTTCGTAGGGCGCTTCGGTGTTGGACAGGTCGTCGGCCTTCAGCCGCACCGTGCCGCCATCGCGCTCCGCGGCAACCCCCATCTGGCGCAGCAGCTTCAGGGTCGTGGCCACGTCCTGCAGCTGCGGGACGTTGTCGACGATGAACTCGTCGGCCGTCAGCAGCGAAGCCGCGAGGATCGGCAGCGCGGCGTTCTTGGCGCCGGACACGGCGACCTCGCCGCGCAGGCGCGCTCCACCGCGGATCTTCAGCTTGTCCATCGGGATGCCCGTCGACGGAGGCCGGGGCCGGCGAAAGTGGACGGCACGCGTGATGCGGGGCGAATCGAGCATGGGCGCAAGCTCCGGTCTGCGCCCGCGGCATGCGGGCGTTCGGCACGGAGGGTCGCCGAGGCGCTCGAAACGACCGCGAAACGTACGTGAAATCGGAGTGAATTCAAGCGCTCAGCTCCCGGTACTCGTCCGGCGTCAACGTGCGCATGGACAGCGCGTGGACCTCCTCGCGCATGCGCTCGCCGAGCGCGGCGTAGACCAGCTGGTGCCGGGCGACGCGGTTACGGCCGTTGAACGCCGGGCTCACGATCAGCGCCTGGAAGTGGCGGCCGTCTCCATCCACCTCGACCAGGTCGCAGGCGAGGCCCTGCTCGATGTAGCGCTTGACGTCTGCGGGGGAAGGTTCCATGGACTGTGTCACTGCCTGAGTTTGAAGCCCCGCGCGAGCAGCCCCAGCGCGGCCGCGGCCGTGGCCAGGAAGGCCGCCACGACGACGGCGAGGCTGATCCATGGATTGACGTCCGACTGGGCGAAGAAACCGTATCGGAAGCCGTCGATCATGTAGAAGAACGGGTTGAAGTGCGAAACGGCCTGCCAGAACGGCGGCAGCCCGTGTACCGAATAGAACACGCCCGACAGGAAGGTGGCCGGCATCACGATGAAATTCTGGAACGCCGCAAGCTGATCGAACTTGTCGGCCCAGATCCCGGCGATCAGGCCGAGCGAGCCGAGCAGGGCGGCACCAAGGACCGCGAAGACGAGCGACCACAACGGCGCCGAGAACGTCGGCGGCGCGAACCACACCGTGATGAGGAAGACTCCGGCGCCCACCACCGCCCCGCGCACGACCGCGGCGAGCACGTAGGCTCCGAACAACTGCCAGTGCGAGAACGGCGGCAGCAGCACGAAGATCAGGCTGCCCATGATCTTCGACTGGATCAGGCTCGACGAGGAATTGGCGAACGCGTTCTGCAGCACGCTCATCATCACGAGCCCGGGAATCAGGAACGACGTGTAGTTCACGCCGGGCAGGGCCTCGACGTGCTTCTCGAGCACGTGGCCGAATACCAGCAGATAGAGGACGGACGTCAATACGGGCGCCGCGATCGTCTGGAAGCTCACCTTCCAGAAACGCAGCATCTCCTTCAGCAGCAGGGTGCGGAAGGCGACCACCGCCGAACTTTCCGCAATGACCGCGACCGGGCGGGGCAGGCCTTCGGCCTGGACCCTGGCGAGACCGGCTTCGCCCGAACTCATGCAGCCACCCCATGGCGCACCGACGCGACATCGGATGTGATCTGCAGGAAGACGTCCTCGAGGTCTGCCCGGCCGACCTCGACGTCGTCGAGCACGCATCCGGCAGCGGCACAGTCGTTGAGCACCTGCGCGACGTCGGTGGGCTGGCTCAGGCGCAGCAATACCGCGCCGTCGCGCTCGTCGATCCGGTGAGCGATCACCGACGCCGGCAAGGCGCCGCGCGCACGCAGCGTCATCTGCAATCCCGCCACGCGGGCCAGCAGGGCGCGGGTGGAGTCGAGCGCCACCACTCGCCCCGCCTTCAGCATCGCAATGCGCTGGCACAGCGCCTGCGCCTCCTCCAGATAGTGCGTCGTCAGCACGATCGTGTGGCCCTCGCGATTCAACCGGCGAATGAACGACCACAGGGTCTGCCGGAGTTCGACGTCGACACCCGCAGTCGGTTCGTCGAGCACGATGACGGGAGGCTTGTGCACCAGCGCCTGAGCGACCAGGACGCGCCGCTTCATCCCGCCCGACAGTGCC
The DNA here is from genome assembly GCA_029883565.1 of Burkholderiaceae bacterium. Taxonomy (GTDB): domain Bacteria; phylum Pseudomonadota; class Gammaproteobacteria; order Burkholderiales; family Burkholderiaceae_F; genus JAOUJD01. Next base: position 805 of record JAOUJD010000063.1, on the reverse strand, counting down.
CGCATGTTCGTATTCGCCCGGCCCGCGAGGCCAAGGTTCTCCAGCACTTCGTCGATCCAGGCGCCGTTGTCCTTCAACCCGAAGTAACCGGACTGGAACACGAGCGTCTCGCGCACGGTGAAGAACGGGTCGAACGCGAGTTCCTGCGGCACGACCCCGAGCGCAAGCCGCGCGGCCCTCGCATCCTGCACGACGTCGTGCCCGAGCACGGCGACCCGGCCGCTGGTGGCCCGCACCAGCCCCGCCACGATCGAAATCAGGGTGGTCTTGCCGGCGCCGTTCGGGCCGAGGAGGCCGAAGAACTCCCCCGCCTCGACCGTGAGGTCGACGTCATCGAGCGCCGAAATCGTGCCGTAGCGCTTGCTGAGGGAGGAAACCTGGATGGCGGCGGTCACGGGAATGGCGGCGCACACGGGCGCCGCGGATGAAGGAGGGAATTGTAATCGCCGCCCGCAGGCCGCACCCCGGCCGCATGCGGCGAATGCGATGGCGCTGCCGTCGCGGCAGCGCCGTTCAGTCGCCCGCGCCCTCGAGCATCAGCAGCGAAGCAACACCGTAAACGCCGGCAAGGCTGACGAGACCTGCCGGCAGCCCGGCGAGTTCGAGGGCGACGCCCCGGGCCTGCGCTTCGCGCTGCCATGCGAGGACGGCCGCGACCGCCGAGGAATCGCAGGAGCGGACCGCCGAAAGATCGAACGCCGCGTCGCCCGCACGGATCGCGGCAACTCCCTCCGCCGCGATCTGCGCGGCATTGCTCATGTCGATCTCGTTGGCCTCGATCCGCACGGCACCCTCAGATCTTCTT
>JAOUJD010000062.1 GCA_029883565.1 Burkholderiaceae bacterium | reverse complement strand
GACGAGGACGCTGACCGACAGGCCGTCGGCGAGCTGCTCGGCCCAGGCGATGGCCGCCTCGGCTGGTCCGATGATCAGCACTTCGCCCTTCGACGCGAAAGAGATCGTCGGGACGGGCTCGGGCTCGGGCAGGTCCGCCAGCGCGAGCAGGGCCGCGATCTTCGCGGTCGCCGCCGCGCCCTCGGCCGACCATCCCGCTGCCTCGCGTATGTCGACGAATTTCAGCTCGGTCGAGGCGCCGGCTCCTGCAGCCAGCTCCGCGAACAGCGACGCCTCCTGCGTGCAGGCCACCGTGCAGGAGGAGGCGCCCAGCGCCGAAGTGAAGCCGTCCACTTCCCTGCGGCACAGCTCCGTGTAGATGGGAATCGCCTCGCGGCCGAGCGCGCGGCCAAGCGCCGCTCCGTCCAGCGTCATGGAGCGATTGCAGTTGCAGACTTTCAGCGTGTTGCCAGGTGTGGCCATGCGGACTCAGGAGTTGTTTGGATCGGGTGCGACGTTCGCCTTGCACGGCGCGATGTCAGGTGACGGCGGCAGGACCGCTGCCCCGGTCGATTCGGCGGCTGGCACGGCGCCAGCCGGCGTAGTCGGTGCGGAGGTCGCTTCCGCCCCCGCGCCTTCGTCGGCGAGGACACGGCCCTCGCCCTCGGCCTCAGGTTCCGTCGCAGCACCGCATTCTTCGCTCGGGGCACCCTCGCCGCCTTCCGGCGCCTCCCCCCCTGTGCGCGCTTGCGCTTCCGCCGCTTCCAGCTCAGCCCGCTCGGAGTCGAGCAGGAACGCGCGCGCGCTCGGCAGGCGCATCCGCAAGGCGGCGGGGAGAGGCTCGAACTGCGTGTAGTCGTCGACGTACACGTCCAGCATGTCCATCTGGTTGAAGTGCGGATCGGCGAAGAGTTTCTTCAGCGCAGCGCGCCGCAGGCTTTCGTCGACAGGCTGATTGAAGAACGCCTGGTAGTCCGATCGCAGGCCATCCAGCGACTCGATCGAGGGCAGTGGCTCTTCCGTCTTTGCGGACGGATCGGGCTGTCGGGAAGGTTGCGAGGCCGGTTCCGTCCTCGCCGCTGGCGCGCCGTCAACCGTTGCACCAGGAGTCGCGGGCGCCTCGGCCGCGCGCTGCTCGGGCAGCCCGACCTCGCGCTCGGCCGCACGCTTGCGCCGCGACCAGCGGGCCAGGAACGATTCCGGTTCAGAGGTCATTCAGCGACCATCGTCGCGAAAGCGCGGCGCATGCCGCGATGCGCATGGGCGTCCCGAACCTCATCGAATGTCGCGCTTGGCGCCAAGGAACGAGGCCGGAGCAGGGCGGCGCTTCTTTTCCGGCACCTGCAGATGCTGCTGCGTGAAGGCCGCGACCCACGGCAGCCACTCGCCGGGCATGGGCACGGCTTCGACCTGGGCGCCGCCGTCCAGGCGCCGCGCGGCCTCGTGATAGCTGAGCGTGACCCATTTCGGCTCGGCGCCCGCGTCTACAAGTTCCCATTCGACGAAAGCGACCGGCTGATCCGTCGTCAGGTTCAGGTAGTAGCCCTCGGCTTCCGTGCGATTCAGTTCAACCTCGAAACCGAGATGCAGCCACTGCTCGCCCCCTGCATTGCGCTCGAGCAGGATCGGAGGCTGAATGCGTGCGCCAGATCGTTCTATGACCGCGATCGGCGCCCAGATTTCGGACGCCCACGGGTTATCGACCACGCGCCTGGCCGTTACGACCGCGGCAGGCCTTCGCAATGGGTTCGCTACAGCTTCGATGTTATCTTCCTCCACGCCAAGCCGATTATTCCTGCTTAAGCGATCCGAGCGCAAACCGGAATACAAAAGAGGCGCGAAGGGTCTTTCGCACGCGGCGCCTTCCGGCACGCCGTAAGTGCGAAGCTCGGCACAGCGCCGAAACCCGAACGGAAATGCAACTCCTGCTGACCAACGCCTCCCGCCCGCTGATCTTTCCTGTCGATGCAGTCGATCAACGCGGGGAGCTCGTGCCCACGCCGATCGCCGGCGAGCATCCGCTGACGCTTTACGTCGACAAGTGCGAGGTCGTCACGCTGATGACTCTCGGCCAGGCGCCCGAGGCGCTCGCCATCGGCTACCTGCGCAACCAGCGCCTGGTTTCGTCGCTGGACGAACTCGCGGCGGTGCAGGTCGACTGGGAAACCGACGCGGTCGCAGTCACCACGCGGCGAGGCGTCAAGTCGCTGACGAAGAAGCTCGCCAAGCGGACGGTCACTACTGGTTGCGGACAGGGCACGGTCTTCGGCGACCTGATGGAAGAAGTCGATTCGATCCGGCTGCGCGAGGACGTTCGGCTGTCGGAGGCGTCGCTGTTCGCCGTGCTCGAGGCCGTGCGCCAGCACGAGACGATCTACAACGCCGCTGGTGCCGTGCACGGCTGCGCGCTTGCGTCGAACGAGGGCGACGAAAGCCGGATCCTGGTCTTCATCGAGGACGTCGGGCGGCATAACGCGGTCGACGCCATCGCGGGTCGCATGTGGCTCGACGACATCGACGGGTCGGACAAGATCTTCTACACAACGGGCCGGCTGACGTCGGAGATGGTCATCAAGACCGCGCAGATGGGCATTCCCTTCCTCGTGTCCCGCTCGGGCCTGACCGAAATGGCGTGGCGCATCGCCAGCCGGGTCGGCCTGACGATGATCGGCCGTGCGGCGCGCAAGCACTACCTGCTGTTCACGGGGCGAAGCCGCTTCGAAGCGGCCAGCGCACCATGAGCGCCCGGATCTGCGGACTGGTGCTGGCCGGCGGGCAGGGACGCCGCATGGGAGGCGTGGACAAGGGTCTCCAGCCGCTGCAGGGTCGGCCGCTGATGCAGCATGTGATCGAGCGCCTGCGACCGCAGGTCGGCGACGTGCTGATCAATGCCAACCAGAACCTCGAGCGCTATGCGGAGTTCGGCTGCCCCGTCGTGCCCGACCGGGTCGGCGGATTCGCGGGCCCGCTGGCCGGACTGGACGCGGGCCTGCACGCCACCGATGCGCCCCTGATCGTCACCGTGCCGTGCGACTCGCCCTTCCTGCCCCGCGACCTCGTCGCACGGCTGGCGGCGGCGCGCAGTGCGATCGACGCGGACGTGGCCGTGGCACGCACGGGCAGTCAGCCGCACCCCGTGTTCGCTCTCGTGTGCACCCGCGTGCGCCCTCACCTGGCGGATTTCCTCGCCCGTGGAGAGCGCAAGATCGACCGGTGGTACGCCAGCCTCAGCGTGGTCGAGGTTGCCTTTGACGACGAGGCCGAGGCGTTCGCCAACATCAACACCCGCGCCGAACTGGAACAGCACGACCGCGGATGATGTCGCCTGCGTGCACCGCTGGCGAACAGCAGGCTGCCTGCGGCGAGAGGCCGATTCCCGGGCAGCGCGATGGAGCGGACCGGGTTCTCCCCGCTTCGATGGAACAACTTGGGACTCATCACGATGAACTTCACGCTCGCTCAAGTCCGTCATCGCGTCGGCCTCGCAGTCAGCGCGACGCTGCTGTCCGCCTGCGCGTCAGTCGGCCCTGGCCCGTCCGCTACGCCGGGCACGGACAAGGGCGCGACGGTCGCGGCGCCGAGCCTCGGTTTCTTCTCGCATATCAAGGCCCCGGGTGACCGCGAGGCGGTGCTCAAGCTCGGCGCGCGCGGAGCACAGGTGTTCCGCTGCGAGAAGCGCGACGGCCAGGGCGTGTGGGTCTTCCGGCAACCCGACGCCGAATTGCTCGATGACAAGGGCAAGGTCGTCGGGCGGCACGGGGCGAACTTCTCTTTCGAGCACAGCGACGGCAGCCGGCTGGTCGCGACGATCGCCGCGTACGACGACGCGCCGAAACCCACCGACCTCCGCTGGCTTCTGATGACAACGAGAAGCTTCGGCACGGGGGCCTTCGAAGGCGTCACGCACGCGCAGCGTGTCAATACAGCCGGCGGCACCCCACCAACGAGCTGTGACCTTGCGCTCGCCGGGCGTGTCCGCCGGATCGACTTCACCGCCGACTTCATCTTCTACAGACCGCGCGGCGCGTCGGCGCAGTAACGGTCGCACCCGGCGCGACGCGCCGGACGGGGAATCGAGAGCCAGGAAGGGAAGGAGCCTTGCCTCGCTGGGGCTCGGTGCCGACCACCGTGCCGGCCCCCGAAACCGCCCCGGCACGCGCGTGAACGGTGCAATACGAGAGCCCAAAGCAGGCCCGGAACGCGGTTTCCCGCCGGGAATGTGCGTCTTGGGCCCGATTTTCGGGTCTTCTGCATAAGGCAACCTTTCGGCCCATGAAATCCACGAAGTTTCCCTGCCTCAACCTCGTGCAACGCCTTCGATCGGCGTCCTCGGACCCCGTTACCGGCCCGAACTCGGACTTTCCATTGACGAACGCGGTAAAATCGCTTGTTTAGCGAGTTGTGCGCGGGAGGAAATGAAATGAACCCGACAGCCTCGACGGTGGGCGCCTATCTGCGCGACCTGCCGCCGGACCGTCGTGTGGCGATGGCCCGACTGTGCAGCATGATCCGCCGCTCCGCGCGAGGGGTGCGCGAGAGCATGCGATACGGGCTGGCCTTCTACGAGCTGGACGGGCCGCTGTTCGCGCTCGAGTCCGGCCGACGCCACATGTCGCTGTACGTCGCCGAAAAAGACGTTGTTGTAAAGCACAAGGACGCCCTGTCCGGAGTCAATTCAGCGAAGAGCTTCATCAAGTTCTCCGACCTGAACCGCCTTCCGCTCGACGTCGTCGAGAAGATCGTCCGAGACTCCGTTGCGGCACGCCGGCAGCGTGTCTCGCAGGGCACGGTTCCGACCCAGGCCGAGCTTCTGAAGCTGTGGGACATCAACGAGGAAGCCGCGGCGCCACCCGCCACCACGGTCAAGCTGCCGGTGACCAAGCCGGCTGCCAGCATGTCCGATGCCATCAACGCGATGGCCTCGACGATGCGCGATGCAATGTATGCGGCGATCGACATTGCCACCGGCGGCGTAGCGCCTTCCGGGAAGCCGGCCGCGAAGAAGGCCGCAACGAGGAAGGCGCCAGCCAAGAAGGCGGCGAAGACAGCCGCCAAGAGCCGCACGGCACGCCCGGCGGCGGCCCGGAAGACGCCGTCGAAGGCGGCCGGGAAGACCGGCCGAAAGCCCGTCCGCACTGCGGCCTCGGCGCGACGCAAGTAGGCGCGGCACTCGAGCTGACGACGGCGCCTGCGGGCGCCGTCGTCGTTTTGCTAGTAGGTACGAGCGTCCTCGATGACCTTGCCGTCGTTCGGCAGAGAACCAGGGGCGAGCAGTTCCACGGCGCCGCCCAGTTTCATCACGCTGCGCAGGGACTCGCCGATCGCTCTTTCAAGGCCGGCGTCGGCCACGCGCGACTCGGCTTTCAGCGTCATGGCGTCCGTCTCACCCGTCCGCGTCACGACCAGCCGCAAGCGACCGAGCTCGGCATGGCGGCGAGCGATTTCGGCAACCTGCTCGGGGCGCACGAACATGCCCTTGACCTTGGCGGTCTGGTCGGCGCGGCCCATCCAACCCTTGATCCGCGTATTGCTCCGTCCGCATGGCGATACGCCGGAAAGGATCGCCGAGAGATCGCCGAGCGCCAGCCGCACCCAGGGGTGGTACGCGTCGAATGACGTCACGAGGACCTCGCCGACCTCGCCGTCCGGCACCGGGTCGCCCGTGCCCGGCCTGACGATCTCGAGGAGGATGTCCTCGTTGACGATCAAGCCCTCGCGTGCCCGGCTCTCGTAGGCGATGACACCGACGTCCGCGGTCGCATAGAGCTGGTAGGCATCGATCCCGCGCTGGCGAAACTCCGACTGCAGCGATGGCGGGAACGCCGCGCCCGAAAGCGCCGCCTTGACGATCGACGACGCGTCGCGGTCGCCCGCACGCGCCGCATCGAGCAGGATCTTCAGAAAATCCGGCGTGCCCATGTAGGCCGTCGGCTTCAGGTGCTCGATGATGTCGAGCTGCTGCTCGGTGTTGCCGGGACCGGCGGGAATCACCGTGCACCCAAGAGCGCGGGCGCCCCCGTCCATGATGAAGCCGCCGGGGGTCAGGTGATAGGAGAAGGTGTTCAGCACGCGATCGCCGCCGCGGAATCCGGCCGCGTAGAGCCCTCGGGCCGCGTGCCATGAGTCGTCCTGCCGGCCCTCCGGCTCGTAGATCGGCCCAGGTGACGTGAACAAGCGCCCGATCCGTTCCTGCTCGTCCGGCACCAGGCCGCCGAACGGCGGCTGTGCCTTCTGCAGCGCCGGCAGCTCCGCCTTGCGCATGACCGGCAGGCGCGCGAGCGCCGCGCGCGTGTTGACGATGGTCGGATCGATGTCGCCGAGGTGCCTCTTCCATCCGGGGCACTTGAGCGCCTTCGCCAGCAGTCCGGGCAGATGGCCCATCAGGTCGAGCTCGCGCTGGCGGTGGTCGCGCGTCTCGCGCGCGTCGAGGTGCTGTGTCATGGGATTGGTCCGGAGCGCGGCTACTTCGCTGCGTTGTCGATGTCCTGTCGGCGCCGTTCCGCGTCCTGCGCCGCGGCGTCGAGTTTCTTGTTTACCGGGTCGATGGTGGTCTGCCTGGTCGGCAGCGGTGTACCCGCGTTATCCCGGTCCGCCTTCGTGCACGCGCCAAGCGCGATGAATAGCGTTGCTGCAACGATGCGGGGCCACATGGAGGAAGAGGGCGGCGTTTGCGCGCCGCCCGGTCGCATCACTTCGAGCGCGCGCGGGCGACCGCCTTCTTGACCCGGCTCACGACGCGACGCACGGCGGACTTCGCCGACGCCACGCGCTTCGCGGCCTTCTTCACCACCGCCCGAGCGGTCATCTTCTTCGCGGCGGATTTCTTCACCGCCTTCTTGGCGGTCTTCTTGGCCGGCTTCGCGGCCTTGGCCTCGGCTTCTGCCTTCGATCCACGCTTGATGTCCATTGCGTGTGCGCGCGAGTACTGCTGTATGTCCTTGAAGCGCCCGCTCTTGTCGCGGACCGCGTACAGCTTCTTCCCGGCGCTGCTGTACAGCACCGTTCGTCGCGCCTTCTTCTTCGCAGCCTTCTTCGCCGTGGCCATCGTCATCCTCTGGTTGCCGGCACGGTCTCCCCGCCCTGGCCGCGCCCGTGCCCTCGCGCGGCAGCAAGGGTCCTACGCAAGCCAGCGCTTGCGCCGCTTGTAGAACTTGGCGTCGCGGAAGCTCTTGCGCCCGGCCTTCGACACCCCGAGGTAGAACTCCTTCACGTCCTCGTTCTCCCGCAGCACGCCGGCCTCACCGTCCATGACGACCCGGCCGTTCTCCAGGATGTAGCCGTAGTGCGCGTACTTGAGCGCGACGTTGGTGTTCTGTTCGGCCAGCAGGAACGACACCCCTTCCCTGACGTTGAGGTCCTTGACGATGGAGAAGATCTCGTCGACCACCTGGGGGGCCAGCCCCATCGACGGCTCGTCGAGCAGGATCATGGATGGCCGGGCCATCAGGGCGCGCCCGATCGCGGTCATCTGCTGTTCGCCGCCGGAGGTGTAACCCGACTGGCTTGCGCGGCGCTGCTTGAGACGCGGGAAGTAGGCGTAGACCTTCTCAAGGTCCGCGGCGATGTCGGCACGCGAGTTGCCTCGCCCCGACGCGCCGCGCGAATACGCGCCGGTCAGCAGGTTCTCCTCCACGGTCAGGTGCGCGAAGCACCGCCGCCCCTCCATCACCTGCACGACGCCGCGCTTGACGAGTTCGTAGGCCGTAAGGTCCTGGATCTTCTCGCCACGGTATTCGATCGAGCCCTTGGTCACCTCACCGCGCTCTGCGCGCAGCAGGTTCGACACGGCGCGCAGCGTCGTGGTCTTGCCGGCGCCATTGGCGCCGAGCAGGGCCACCACGCTGCCCTCGGGCACGTTCAGGGAAACGCCCTTGAGCACGAGGATCACGTGGTTGTAGATGACCTCGATGCCGTTGACGTTGAGAAGCGGTGCGGTCACCGTCGTCTCCTAGGTTGTGCAAAGCGCGCGTCGCGCGCTTTGCACAACCGGCCGCCTGCGCGGCCGGCTGGTTCGCGCCTACTTCTTGGCCGCGGGCGCCTTCGCTGGCGCCGCCGCCGGCGCCGCCTTCGTGGCGGCAGCCATTTCCGCCTCGCAACTGCGGCGGGTCAGTTTCTTCTCGCTCGTATAACGATCGGCCGCATCGCGAATCATCGGCTTGATGATCTGCGAGTCCGCCTCGTACCAGTCGGAAGAGAAGCCCCACTTGGCTCCGTCCCAGGTCTGGACGCGGGCGAAACGCGAACCCTCGTGGTCGCGGCAGTTGGTCGCCAGCGGACGGATCACGCCAGTCAAGCCGAGTGCATCAATGCGTTTGGCGTCGATGTTCAGGTTCTCCAGGCCATAGCGCACTTCCTCGCCCGTCAGCGGTCGCACGCCGTAGCGCAGCTGGGCCTGCCGCACTCCCTCCACGGCGAGCACTGCGCTGATCAGGCCGCGCGTATACAGGACGCTGCCGACCTCGTCAGCGGGACCGGTGCCCTGGCCCTTGCTATGGACAAGCTTCAGGATGTCCTCGTGCACCTTGGCACGCCCGGCGCCGTGCTGGAATGCCATCGCGTTGTAGCCCTTGGCATCAGCCCCGACCGGAGTGACGTCAGGCTCGGCCCCCGACCACCAGCCGCCGAACATGCGATCGCGCGGGAAGCCGGTCGCCACCGCCTCGCGGATGGCGGTCGAGTTCATCACGCCCCAGCCCCACAGGATCACGTAGTCGGGGCGCAGCTGGCGGATCTGCAGCCATGCGGCCTTCTGCTCCACGCCCGGGTGCGTGACCGGAATCGTCGTGAACTGGAATCCATGCAGTTTCGACCGCTCCGTCAGCAGCGGGATCGGCTCCTTGCCGTACGGCGAATCGTGGTAGATCAGCGCAATCTTCTTGCCCTTGAGCTTGTCGACGCCGCCATTGAGCTTGCCGAGGTGCTGCACCAGCACGTCGGCCGCGGTCCCGTAGGTGCCCAGCAGCGGGAAGTTCCACGGGAACACTTCGCCTTCCACCGACTCCGAGCGGCCATAACCGGCGGTGATCAGCGGAATCTTGTCGGTCGGCGCCTTGTCGGTGATGGCGAACGTCGCGCCAGTGGACAGGGGCTGGAATACGGTCGCGTTGGGCCGCGACTTCAGGCGCTCGTAGCACTCCACGCTGCGGTCTGTCGCGTACCCGGTTTCGCACTCCTCGAAGGTGATCTTCACGCCGTTGATGCCGCCCTGGGCGTTGACCAGCTTCAGGTAATCGACGTAGCCGTTGGCCCACGGCGTGCCGTTCGGGCCGTAGGCGCCGGTCCGGTACACCAGGACCGGGAAGAACTGCTCGCCCTTGCCGACAGCCGCTCCCTTCTGCTGCGCGACCGCGGCGCTCGGCAGTGCCAGCGAGGCCGCCGCTGCGATCGCCGCGACCGCCAGAGCACCCGCTCGTGCCTTCATTGCAAACATAGCTGCCATCGTTGTGCCTCCTTCAGGGGTTTGGGTCCGACGCTTGAAAGTGAAAGCCGCTCCCACCTTGGACCTCTCAGTGCGGGAACGGCCAAAGACGGAGTTTCTCCTTGCCGATCGCCCACAGCCTTGCCAGCCCATGCGGCTCGACGATCAGGAAGAAGACGATGAGGCTGCCGAAGATGATCAGTTCCAGGTGCGACGCCAGCGCCACGTCAATCGGTATCCCGAACCAGCCCGGAATCTGGTTCAGCAGGATCGGCAGCAGCACGATGAAGGCCGCGCCGAAGTACGCGCCCAGCAGCGATCCCATGCCACCGATGATGATCATGAACAGCAGGTTCAGGGACAGGTTGATATTGAACGCCAGTGGCTCCCACGCGCCAAGGTGGACAAACCCCCACAGCGCGCCGGCGACGCCCGCATAGAACGAACTCACCGCAAACGCGGTCAGCTTGGCGTACAGGGGCCGGATGCCGATCACCTCGGCGGCGACGTCCATGTCCCGCATCGCCATCCAGCTGCGGCCGATATGCCCCCGCACCAGGTTCTTCGCGGCGAGGGTAAGGACGACCGCGAGAGTCAGCACGAGCAGGTACTTGTCGAGCGGCGACTCCACCTTCCAGCCGAACATCTCGATCGGGGCGGTCGAAACGGACCCCGACGGCGAGTAGTCCGTGAACCACTTGACGCGCGCGAACATCCAGTCGACGAAGAACTGGGCCGCGAGCGTGGCCACCGCCAGGTACAGGCCCTTGATCCGCAGGCTGGGGATGCCGAACAACACGCCAACCAGCGCCGCGACGCCTCCTGCCAGGAACAGCACGACGATGAAATTGAGCACCGGCGCGCGGATGACAATGTTGTAAGCGGCGTAGGCGCCGACGGCCATGAAAGCGGCCGTCCCGAGCGAGATCTGCCCGCAGTAGCCCACGAGGATGTTGAGGCCGATGGCGGCGATCGCCAGGATCAGGAACGGCAGGATCAGCGCGCGCAGCGTGTAGTCGCTCGCCAGCGCGGGCAGGCCGAGATAGGCGAACGCGAGCAGCGCGAGCATGAACCAGCGGTCCTGCAAGATCGGCAGGATCTGCTGGTCGTCTGCGTAGCTGATCTTGAACTGGCCGTTTTCGCGGTAGAGCATGGTGTGTTGGCTTCGCGCGCTAGACGCGGTCGATGTGCTTGTCCCCGAAGAGCCCCTCGGGTCGCACCAGCAGGAACAGCAGGGCCAGCACGTAGGCAAACCAGTTCTCGATGCCGCCCCCGGCCAGGTCGAATTGCTGGACGGCAATCGGCGCCAGGAACACCTCGGCGAACTTCTCGCCGACGCCGATGATCAGGCCGCCGAGGATCGCGCCGGGCACCGACGTGAAGCCGCCGAGGATCACGACAGGAAGGGCCTTGAGCGCGATCAGCGACAGCGAGAACTGCACACCGAGCTTGGATCCCCACACCATGCCGGCGACTAGCGCAACGAAGCCGGCCACGGTCCAGACGATGACCCAGATGCGGTTCAGCGGAATGCCGATCGACTGCGCAGCCTGGTGATCGTCCGCCACGGCACGCAGAGCGCGGCCGGTCGGGGTCTTCTGGAAGAAGATCGCGAGGGCAAGCACCAGTAGCCCGGCGACCGCCGCGGCGACGAAGTCCTCCGAATTGATCAGGATCCCGCCGTCGAACACCTTTTCCAGCACGAGGATCGGCGTCTTGGGCAGGCCCGTTTCGATCTGATAGATGTCGCTGCCCCACACCATCTGCCCGAAGCCGTCGAGGAAATACGTCACCCCGAGCGTCGCCATCAGCAGCACGACGGCGTCCTGGTTCACGAGGTGCCTTAGCACCAGCCGCTCCACCAGCCAGGCAAACAGCGCCATGATCGCGATGGCCAGCACGAACGCGATGCCGAGCGGCATCACCTCGCTCATCCGGGCGAGCGCCAGCGCTGCGAACAGGACCATCGCACCCTGCGCGAAGTTGAACACTCCCGACGCCTTGAAGATCAGCACGAATCCGAGCGCCACCAGCGAATAGAGCACCCCGGACATCAGGCCGCCGAGCAGCACCTCGAGGTAGAACCCGGGAGCGCTCAGCCCGAAGACGAGAGGCGCGGCTGCGCCGGCCAGCAGGGCAGCGATCAGCGCCACGACCGGCCAGTTGCGTTGCAAAGCGGTGAGCGTCATGTCAGTGCGCCACTCCGAGGTAGGCATCGATCACGCCCTGGCTGCTTCGCACTTCGTCCGGCGTGCCGTCCCCGATCTTCTTCCCGTAGTCGAGCACCACCACGCGGTCGGAGATGTCCATCACCACGCCCATGTCGTGCTCGATCAGCACGATGGTGGTACCGAACTCGTCGTTGACGTCGAGGACGAAGCGGCACATGTCCTCCTTCTCCTCGAGGTTCATGCCGGCCATCGGTTCGTCGAGCAGCAGCATCCGCGGTTCCATCGCCAGCGCGCGGCCAAGGTCGACCCGCTTCTGAAGGCCGTACGGAAGGCGCCCCACCGCCGTCTTGCGGTAGGCCTGAATCTCGAGGAAATCGATGATGTGCTCGACGTATTCGCGATGCCGCAGTTCCTCGCGCCGGGCGAAGCCGAGGTGGACCGCCTGCGCCAGCAGCCCGGTGCGCATGCGCAGGTTGCGGCCCGTCATGATGTTGTCGAGCACGCTCATGCCCTTGAAGAGCGCGAGGCTCTGGAAGGTCCGCGCGATGCCCATCGCTGCCGCGTCGTGCGGATCCATGGCGCCACGGGTCTTGCCGAGGAAAGTGATCTTGCCCTGCTGTGGCGTGTAGACGCCGTTGATGACGTTCAGCATGGAGCTCTTGCCGGCGCCGTTGGGGCCGATGATGGCGCGGATCTCGTGCTCCCGGACGTCGAACGACACGTCCTGCAATGCCTTTACCCCGCCGAAGGCCAGGGAAACGTCGGCCACCTGCAGGATGACGTTGCCGATCTTGCGTCCGCTCACAGCGCCCCCCCGCTGTCGTTGCCACCCGCCGGCGTGTCCTTCATCGACCAGGCCGGACTGGCGGCCTTCTTGAGCGGCTCCTGCGGCTTGCCGGCCTTGCCCATCGCTTCAATCGCGAGGTAGATGAACGTGAAGATGAGCGCGAAGCCGACCAGCGCCAGCAGAAGCTGGCCCGCAGCCAGCGACCACGCGGCCAGTGCGATGCCGGCGACAAGGCACGCGACACCGAGAAGTACGCGCGAGCTCATCGCATCGTCCTCATGCCGCGGCTTTCACGGGCGCGAAGACGCGCGCATCGCAGACCTTGAGGGTGGCGCTGATCTTCCCGGTGCGGCCGTCCTCGAACTTCACCTTGGTCTCGATGAACTGCTCGGAATTGCCACCGTACATAGCGTCGACCAGCGCGTCGTACTTCTCCTGGATGAACCGGCGACGCACCTTGCGCGTACGCGTCAGCTCGTCGTCGTCCGCATCGAGTTCCTTGTGCAGGATGATGAACCGGTGGATCTGCGCATTC
>JAOUJD010000305.1 GCA_029883565.1 Burkholderiaceae bacterium | reverse complement strand
GGCGTCGGGCTGCTGCGGCAGCTGCAGGATGTCCGCGACGCAGCGTTCGAGCATGGTCGCCGTGTCGACGATGCCGTACGCGAGCTTGCGTCCGGCCTTGATGTGGGTGTCGCTGATCTGGCACAGCAGCATGTGAGCCCCGTCTTCAGTTCGCGACCGGACGCAACGCCATCACCGCGCCCGGTTCCACCGCGCAGTGCACCAGGTCCCCGGCGTGCAGGCGCTCGCGCTGCTGCACACGTGCGATCAGCATTGACTCGCCACCGACGTCGATCACCAGCCGCGTGTGGTCGCCAAGGAAGAAGCTGCTGACTACGCGCCCCCTGAACTGTGCGCTGCCCTGATCCACCAGCTTCAGGTCTTCAGGGCGGAACATGGCGTCCTCGCCTGCGTGCCCGTCAGCCAGCGGCAGCCAACCCGCGCCGAAGCGCAGCGTGCCGTCGATCACCTCGCCCCGCACGCGGTTCATCGTCCCGATGAAGTCGGCCACGAACGCGTCGGCGGGTGCGAAGTAGATGTCCTGCGGTGTGCCGATCTGGGCGATGCGGCCGTGCGCCATCACGGCGATCCGGTCGCCCAGCGCCATCGCCTCGGCCTGGTCGTGCGTGACATAGACCGTGGTGATCGCAAGCGAGCGCAGCAGCCGGTCGATCTCGACGCGCAGGTCTTCCCGCAGCTTGGCGTCGAGCGCCGTCAGCGGTTCGTCCAGCAACAGCACGCGCGGTCGTGGCGCGATGGCGCGCGCAAGCGCCACCCGCTGGCGCTGCCCACCGGACAACTGGTCGATGCGGCGGCGTGCCAGCGGCTCGATGCGCATCATGGCCAGCATCTCGCGCACGCGCGCATCCCGCTCGCCCGCCGGCATGCCGCGCACGCGCAGTCCGTACTCGACGTTGCCCTCGACCGTCATGTTGGGGAACAGCGCGTAGCTCTGGAATACCATGCCGACGTTGCGCTTCTCGATCGGCACCGGCGTGACATCGGTGCCGTCGAACCACACCTGCCCGCCGGCGTCCGGCTCCTCCAGCCCGGCCACGATGCGCAGCGTCGTCGTCTTGCCGCAGCCGGACGGGCCCAGCAGCACGATGGTCTCGCCCGCAGCGATCGACAGGTCGAGCGGCTGCAGCGCGACCGTGCCGTCGTCGAAAGTCTTGCTGCACGAGCGCAGCGTGATGGGAATTCCACTCATCAGGTCCCTACTGGATCGATTTCTTGCTGAGCGGGCGGGACGCCATCTGCAGCGCAATGAGCAACGGAATGATGATGACGAAGAACACAAGGGTGTAGGCGGATCCGACCTCGATCCTGAGCGACGCGTAGCTGTCGGCCAGCCCGACCGGAAGCGTGGGTGTCAGCGGCGTGTGGAGCAGCAGCGTCATGTTGAACTCGCCGAGCGACAGAGTGACGACCATCAGCGAACCCGCCACGATGCCGGAGCGGCAGTTGGGCAGCACGATGCCGAAGAACCGCTGCGCGAAGCTCGCGCCGAGGCTGCTCGCGCCCTCCTCCAGCGTCCTGAGGTCGATCGACGCCAGCACGGCGAGCACGCTGCGCACCATGAAGGGCAGCGTGAACAGCACGTGGCCGATCAGGATGAAGACCCAGCTCCGGCGCAGCTCGCCGAAGGCGCCGAACGTGACGATCAGCGCGAGCGCCGTGGCCAGGCCGGGGATCGCCACGGGCATGACCAGCAGTTCCTCGATGGACCGCGTCAGCGCATTGGTCCGCCGGGCGAGCACGTAGGCGGCGGGCACGCCGAGCACCAGCGTGCAGGCCAGGCAGGCCAGCGCGATCTGGATCGACCGCAGGATCGTGTGCCGGTAGTCGGTCCAGACCTTCAGCACCCAGTCGAACGTGAGCCCGCCGCGCCAGCCGATGAAGTAGTTCTGCGTCACTCCGGCGAGCATCGACATCGCCACCGGCACCACGAGGAAGGCGCACACGGTGAGCGTGAAGGCCAGCAGCAGCCAGAACGCCGGCGAAGTCCGGTGCTTCATCAGCCGGCCGCGGCCACGGTGTTGCCCGCCGCGGTGCGCGCGATCGCGAGCACTGCCCAGGTGATGGCGCCGAGCACGAACGACAGGGCGGCGGCCATCGCGACGTTCGCCTGCAGCGTGAACTCCGTGTAGATCACCATCGGCAGCACGTTGATCTTGGTTGCGAGGGTGAACGCGGTGCCGAAGGCGCCCATTGCGGTGGCGAAGCAGATGGCGCCCGCCGCCAGCAGCGCCGGCTGCAGCGCGGGCACGATGACGTCGCGCACGACGCGCAGCGGCCCGGCTCCGAGCGACCGCGCGGCTTCCTCGATGCGGGGATCCAGCTTCTCGGCCGCCGCCATCAGGGTCAGGATCGTGCGCGGGATCGAGAAGTAGAGGTATCCGATGAACAGGCCCGCCATCGAGTACGCGAAGACCAGCCGCTCACCGAACAGCGCGTCCGTCACGTCCGGAATCAGGCCCTGGCGGCCGGCGAGCATGATCACCATGAAGCCGATCACGACGCCGGGAAAGGCCAGCGGCAGCGTCAGCAGCGCCGTCAGCACCTCGCGGCCACGGAAGCGATTCCGCGTCAGGAACACGCCGCTGATGCCGGAGACGATCAGCGTGGCGATTGTCGTGGCGCCCGCGAGCGCGACCGTCGATACGAGGCTCGACAGGTAGCGCGGCTCGGTCAGGACGGCGCCGTAGGCCGCCCACCCCAGCGCGCCGGTGCCGCCAATGACAAACAGATTGGCCAGCGGCAGGAGGAAGAAGGCCACGAACACGATGGCCGCCGGCATGAGCAGCGCGATGAGGGTGTAGCGATCCCTGTTCAAGGTCGGGCTTCCTGGCGGTCCGGCCGCGCGGGTGACCTGCCGCCAGGTACCCGCACGCCCGGAGAGACGGCGCTCTAGCCCACTTCCTTCTGGTAGCGCTCGGCGATGGTCTTGGCCGCTCCGGCCAGCTTGAAGACGTCGAGCGGCTTGGCACGCGCGTAGTCCGCGTCCGGCAGGAAGCGCGCACGCACCTCCGCGCTCATCGCCGTGGCGATCACGGGCCGCAGGAACGCGTTCGCCCAGTGCCGCTGACCTTCGTCGCTCAGCACGAAGTCGAGCATGAGTTTGCCCTGCTCAGGGTTCGGCCCCTTCGCCACGAGCCCCATGACGTACGGCAGTTGCTGCGTGCCCTCCTGCGGGATCACGAACTCGATCGGCGCCTTGTCGGTGTACTTGCCGCGGTACGCGTTGAAGTCGTAGTCG
>JAOUJD010000304.1 GCA_029883565.1 Burkholderiaceae bacterium | reverse complement strand
TATCGAGCTGGTGCGGCTGGCGAAGCGCGAGGGCCTGCCGGTCACGGCGGACGTCACCATCCACCACGTGCACCTGATCGACGTCGACATCGGCTACTTCGATCCGCGCTTCCGGCTCGATCCGCCGCTGCGCAGCGCGCGCGACCGCGACGCGATCATCGCCGGGCTGGCCGACGGCACGATCGACGCGATCTGCTCCGACCACGCGCCGATCGGAGACGATGACAAGCAGCTGCCGTTCGGCGAAGCCGCGCCGGGCGCGACCGCGCTGGAAACGCTGCTGCCGCTGACGCTGAAGTGGGCGAGCGAGAACAAGGTGCCGCTGGTGCAGGCGCTGGCGAAGGTGACGAGCCGGCCCGCCGAGGTGCTCGGCGAGGACACCGGCCGCCTGACGGTCGGAGCCAAGGCCGATGTGGTCGTGTTCGATCCGGAGCAGTCCTGGCGCGTCACCGCCGACGCGCTGAAGAGCGCCGGCAAGACCACGCCGTTCTCGGGCTACGAACTGCAGGGTCGGGCCCGCTACACGCTGGTCGGCGGCGACATCCGGCTCGGCGGGTAGACGTGCGCTTCGTGCTCGCGCTGCTGCGTGCGGCGCTGTTCGTCATGCACATCCTCGCCGGCCTGGCGCTCGTGCTGCTGGTGTTTCCGCTCTTCGGCCTGGCGGGCCGCAACCGCATCAACCGCGCCTGGTCGCGCGTGCTGGTGGCGATCTGCGGGGCGCGCCTGGTCGTCGACGGAGTGCCGGTCCATCCCGCGATCCGTTCGACGGGCATCGAGCCATGGAGCCTCGGCCGGCTCGTGCTTGCCAACCACGTGTCGTGGATCGACGTGTTCGCGATCAACGCGGCGCTGCCATGCCGTTTCGTCGCGAAGGCCGAGATCGGCCGCTGGCCGCTGCTGGGCGCGCTCGTCACGCGCTCGGGGACGCTCTACATCGAGCGCGGCCGCCGCCATGCCGTCGCTTCGATGAACCACAGGGTGCGCGACCACCTGAAGGCGGGCGAGACGATCGCGGTGTTTCCGGAGGGCACGACGACCGATGGCAGGGAGCTGCTGCCATTCCACTCGAACCTGCTGGCGCCAGCCATCGAAACCGGGGCGCCCGTGTGGCCGCTCGCGCTTCGCTACACCGAGGGTGGCGCTCCATCGGACGCGGCGGCGTTCATCGGTGACATGGGACTCGTCACCTCGCTCGCGCGCATCCTGGTGGCGCGCGACCTGGCGATCCGCATCACCGTGCTGCCGCCGATCGAGGTGACGCACCACGAGAACCGGCACTCCGTGGCGCGGGCCGCGCGCGCCGAAATCGCGGGCGCGCTCGGGCTGCCGGAACACGACGCGACCCCGTCCTGATCAGTCGCCGGGCGGCTGCGACTGCGGGCAGTCGACCTGGAACAGCGCACGGTCCTCGAGGCGCAGGGCCGTGAGTTGCCCGCCCCACACGCAGCCGGTGTCGAGCCCGATCGCGTCGTCGCGCATCACCAGCCCCTCGGTGGACCAGTGGCCGAACACGATCGGGGTGCCGCGCGTGGCCCGTTGCGGATGGTCGAACCACGGCACCAGGCCGGGCGGCGCGCTTGCGCTCGAGTCCTTGTGCTTCAGGTGCATCGTGCCGTCGGCGGCCAGCATGCGTACGCGGGTCAGCGCGTTGACCACGCAGCGCAGCCGGTCGTGGCCGGCCAGTGCCTCGCTCCAGCGGGCGGGTTCGTTGCCGTACATCTCGCGCAGGAAGGCGTCGTGGTCGGGCGCGGCCAGCCGCTGCCGGACTTCATCGGACAGCGCCAGCGTGCGCGCCGCATCCCAGCCGGGCAGCACGCCCGCATGCACGAACAGGAAGCCCTGCTCCCGGTGCGCCAGCGGCAGGCCGCGCAGCCAGGCAAGGAGGTCCTCGCGGTCCGCGGCGCGCAGGATGTCCTGCACGGTGTCGCTGCGGTGCAGGGGGCGGATGCCCGCCGCCACGGCGAGCAGGTGCAGGTCGTGGTTGCCGAGGATCGCGGCGGCCTGGCCTGCTTCCGCCAGCGCCTTCACCCGGCGCAGAGTGGCGAGCGACTCAGGTCCGCGATTGACGAGGTCGCCGACGAAGATGAAGCGCCCGGCCCCGGGCAGCCGCGCGGCAAGCCGTTCGAAGCTGGCGAGGCAGCCCTGCAGGTCGCCGACGGCATACGTGCTCATGACCGGATACTAGCCGGAGCGATCGCTGCGCTTTGTTAGCATCGGTGCGGGAGCTGGAGAACGAATTCGGCACGAGGAAGAAGAAAGAAGACATGAAACCGGTGCGCAAGGCAGTGTTTCCCGTGGCGGGCCTCGGCACCCGCTTTCTCCCGGCCACCAAGGCGATGCCGAAGGAGATGCTGCCCGTGGTGGACAAGCCGCTGATCCAGTACGCGGTCGAGGAGGCCACCGCGGCCGGCATCCGCCAGATGATCTTCATCACCGGCCGCCACAAGCGGTCGATCGAGGACCACTTCGATCGCATGCCCGAGCTCGAGGCCGAGCTCGCGGCCAAGGGCAAGGACGACCTGCTCGCCATCGTGAAGGACATCTCGCCCGAGACGGACGTCTTCATCTACATCCGCCAGCCCGAACCGCTCGGCCTCGGCCACGCCGTGCTGTGCGCCGAGCCGGCGGTCGGCGACGAACCGTTCGCGGTCATCCTGGCCGACGACCTGATCGACGCCGGGCAGCCCGGCATCGGCCAGCTGATGCAGGCGCGCGAAGCGCGTGGCGGCGGCAACGTCGTCGCGGTGGAAGACGTGCCGCGGGAGGACACGTCGCGCTACGGCATCGTGCGCAGCACGGCGATCGACGACCGCACGTCGCGCGTGGCGCATATCGTCGAGAAGCCGGCGCCGGCCGACGCGCCATCGACGCTGGCGGTGCTGGGCCGCTACGTGCTGGAGCCGGGGATCTTCGAGCACCTGCGGACGATCCCGCGCGGCAGCGGCGGCGAGATCCAGCTGACCGACGCCATCGAGCAGATGGTGCCGGCCGGCACGACGTACGCGTACCGCTACGCGGGCAAGCGCTTCGACTGCGGATCGAAACAGGGCTTCCTCGACGCGACGGTGCACTTCGCGCGCAAGGCCGGGTACGCGATCTAGTCGGCCGGCTTGTCGGTGTCGCGTTCGTACTCGCTGTCGTAGCCGAGGCGCGACCGCAGGCGGTAGAAGCGGAAGGGCAGGAAGAAGATCGCGAAGTAGACGACGCAGACCCCAAGGAACGACCAGAAGATCCACCAGTCGGGGACGCCGGCGCGC
>JAOUJD010000061.1 GCA_029883565.1 Burkholderiaceae bacterium | reverse complement strand
CCTTGCGATCCTGCCGCCGCCCGAGGGCCTCGCGCAGCACGCGTGGTACTTCTTCGCCATCTTCGCCGGCGTCATCGTCGCCTTGATGGTCGAGCCGCTGCCCGGCGCGGCGATCGGCCTGATCGGGATATCGCTGGTCACTGTCCTGGCGCCGTATGTCCTGTTCGGTCCCGCGGAACTCGCGAAGCCCGGCTTCAAGCCCGCGAATGCCGCCCTCACCTGGGCGCTTTCCGGGTTCTCGAACACGACGGTGTGGCTGATCTTCGCGGCGTTCATGTTCGCGCTGGGCTACGAGAAGACAGGGCTCGGCCGCCGCATTTCGCTGGAACTCGTGAAGGTGATGGGCAAGCGCACCCTGACGCTCGGCTACGCGATTGCGTTCGCCGACCTGCTGCTCGCGCCCTTCACGCCGTCGAACACCGCGCGCAGCGGCGGCACCGTGTTCCCGGTGATCCGCAACCTGCCGGCGCTGTACGACAGCAAGCCGAACGACCCGTCGTCGCGCCGCATCGGGGGCTACCTGATGTGGACCGCGATTGCCGCCACCTGCGTGACGAGTTCGATGTTCATCACCGCGCTGGCGCCGAACCTGCTGGCGATCGAACTGATCAGCAAGACGGCCAAGGTCACGTTCACGTGGACCGAGTGGTTCATCGCATTTGCGCCGGTCGGCATCCTTCTGCTGCTGGCAGTCCCGCTGCTCACCTACGTCCTCTATCCGCCTGAAGTGAAGAGCGGCACGGAAGTGCCGGAGTGGGCCGCGAAGGAACTGAAGGCGATGGGCGGCCTGACGCGCGGCGAGATCGAGATGGCCGCGCTTGTCCTCGTCGCGCTCGCCCTGTGGATCTTCGCCGGCGACATCATCAATGCCACCGCCGTCGCCATCGTCGTCATCGCGCTGATGGTGATCGGCCGCGTCGTCTCGTGGGACGACGTGGTGTCCAACAAGGCCGCGTGGAACACGCTGGTCTGGTTCGCGACGCTGGTTGCGCTCGCCGACGGCCTGGCGAGGGTCGGCTTCGTGAAGTGGTTCGCCGAGGCGGCGGGAGCGCAGATGGCGGGCGTGAGCCCGATGATGGCCATGATCGGACTGGTGGCGTTCTTCTTCTTCACGCACTACCTGTTCGCGAGCCTGACGGCGCACACGACCGCGATGCTGCCGGTCGTGCTCGCGGTCGGCCTCGGCATCCCCGGCATGGACATGCGGACGTTCGCGATGCTGCTGGCGCTGACGCTCGGCATGATGGGCATCCTGACGCCGTACGCGACCGGACCCAGCCCCGTGTACTACGGCAGCGGCTACCTGCCCGCGAAGGACTACTGGAAGCTCGGCGCGATCTTCGGCGTGATCTTCATCGCCGCGCTGCTGCTGCTCGGAGTTCCCTGGATGGCACTGATCGGCTGATCAGCGCCTGAAGGCAGAAAGGACGCCGCGCGCAAGCCCGGCGTCCTTTCTCGTCTGCGCGCTTCATGTCACCAGCAGGATCCACGCCGATCCGATCGTCAGGAACACGACCATGAAGAACAGCGTGATCAGCAGCCCGAGCAGGTAGAGCTCGCGCTGGTTCAGGTAGCCGCTGCCGACGAAGATCACGTTCTGGCTGCCTCCCTGCGGCGTGATCACCGAGAAGTAGCTGCTGGCGAACAGCAGCGCGAACGCCATCAGGGCAACCGGCACCCCGCCGCGGACGCCGACGTCCAGGAAGACGCCGAGCAGCGCGAGGACTTGCGAGGACTGGCTGACGAACAAGTAGTGGATCGCCACGTAGATCACGACCAGCAGCACGTACGTCACCGGCCAGGAAAGCCCGCCGAGCTGCGCCGCGAGCAGTTGCCCGGCGTAGCCCATGAACCCCAGTTCGTTCAACTGCCCGCTCAACGCGAACAGGACGGCCAGCCACAGGAAGGTCGACAGCGTGTCGCCCTGCGTCGCGATGTCAGCGAGGGTCAGCACGCGCGTCATCAGCAGCACGCCGAGTCCGGCGAAGGCGATGCTCGTCACGTTGAGCTTCAGTACATCGGCGAAGATCCACCCGCCGACCATCACCACGAAGACGACGGCGGTGAGCCACTCGTCGCGCCCGAGCGGTCCGAGCTCGGACAGTGCCTTGCGTGCCGCCAGCGGCGCCTCGGGCGTACGCCCGACCCGCGGCGGGTAGATCCTGGCCACGACCAGCGGCAACGCGACGATCGCGGCGAGCGCGGGAACGCACGCCACGAGCAGCCACCTGCCGAACCCGATCTCGAGCCCGAACTCCTTCACGACCTGCAGGCCGATCGGATTCGCGGACGTCGCGGTCATCCACAGCGCGGAAGAGACGGCGAGGCTCGCCATCGCGCAGAACATCAGGTAGCCGCCAAGCCGGCGCCCCTCGGGATCGTCCGGCCGCGAGCCCGATCCCTGCGCGACCGACAGCACGATCGGGAACAGCACGCCGCCGCGCGCCGTGTTGCTCGGGAAGGCGGGCGCGATGGCGGCATCGGTCAGCACGATGCTGTAGGCGAGTCCGAGCGACGAACTGCCGAACCGGCTCACCATGAACAGGCTGATGCGCCGGCCGAGACCGGACTTCACGACGGCTTGCGCGACGAGGAAGGCGATGACGACGAGCAGCACGCTCGGATTGGCGAAGCCGCCGAACGCCTTCGCGGCCGGGATCGTCCCGGTCAGCACGACGGCGGCGACGGCGATCATCGTCGACGTCAGCAACGGGAAGGCGCCGACCAGCACGGCCGCGATGGCAGCGATGAAGATCGCGAAGAGATGCCAGGCGGGTTCGGTCAGCCCCGCCGGAACGGGCGCGAACCAGATCCCGAGGGCGATGGCGAACGGCAGCAGGCGCCGCGGCAGCATGCGGACTTCGAAGTTCATTGCCGACCCCGTTCCGCGGCGCCGCCGCGCACGCGGCCCTTCAGCCCGACGGACTGGCCCTGCACGGTGCCGTCCTCCGTCTCGAGCACGAAGCGCCAGGAAAACTCGTAGCCGCCCGTGGCGCCCGCGTAGCGGCCGGTGCCACCGATGAACGTGCCGACGATCCGGTTGCCGGTCGCGGTACCTTCTCCCCGCAATTCGCTCCACGCCTGGTCGCCGCGCTCGTCGGTCCAGACCGCACGACCCACCATGCCGCTCGAGCTGTCGCTGAACACCACGGCCTCCGCGCGGAAGCCGACCGCCGGCCGTGCCGCGCCCGACAGAAGCAGCGATCCCTTCAGCGTCGAGACCGAGGCCTTCCTCTCGGGTCCCAGCGCGATCGACTGGCGGCTGCCCGCCGCGGTCCAGGTCCCCTCGAACTCACGCCACTCGGAGCCCATCGCCGAGGTGTCGGGCGCCTGCGCAGACGGCGTGCAGGCGGACACGGCGATCGCCATTGCGATCGCACCGGCGCAGGGCAGGAAGCGCACGCAAAGACCCAGCCATCCTTCCGCGCGTCCACTCCACGGATGCATGACGCCTCCCGTCGACGACCGACGCCATGTCGGCGCGTTGATCCTCTGCCACGGGGCATGCGCCGTCCTAGCAAATCGCGACAACGGCGTGCGGCGCGCCAGCGAAGCTGTTACCTTCCAGCGAAGCGGCCCGCGCATGAACCACGACCTTCTCAACAACCTTCTGCTCGGCCTGCCGGTGATGGTCGGCTGCCTGCTGCTCCAGGCGCTGCTGATCAGCGCGGCGATCAGCTACTACAAGCAGCGCGAACACCGGCTGAACGAAGGCTCCTACTGGAACACGTCAGGGGTCATCACCGGCGTGATGATGCTGCTCACCGTCGGCAACCTGGCCCGGATCGCTCTCTGGGCGCTTCTCTTCAGGCTGCTCGGGGAGTTCGAGGAGTACGGCGACGCCTTCTATCACTCGGCGGTCAACTTCGCGACGCTCGGCTACGGCGACATCGTGATGTCGGTGCGCCACCGGCTGCTCGGGCCTCTCGAAGCGGTCAACGGGGCGCTGATGATCGGTGCGTCGACCGCGACCCTGATGGTCGCCTTCCAGCGCTTGATCCAGAAGGCCGCAGGATGAGTCTCGGCGGCAAGCCCGAGCAGGCGTCGGAGCGACGATTTCGGCCGGGACGGCGCTCCTGCCGGGGAGACGGACCATGAACGTCGTGCTGAAGGAAATCAGGCACCGGCCGCTGCTGTGGCTGCTCGCCTTCGTACCCGTGGTGTTCGTCGTCGAGCATCTCAGGCCGGGCTCCCACACCCTGCTCTTCGTTCTGTCGGTGCTGGCGATCGTTCCGCTGGCGGCGCTGCTGAGCCACGCGACCGAGTCGGTCGCGGCCATGACCGGCGACGCGGTGGGCGGCCTGCTGAACGCGACGCTCGGCAACCTGACCGAACTCGTGATCGCGCTCGCTGCGCTGAAGGGAGGCGAGTACACGCTCGTCAAGGCGTCGATCGCGGGCGCGATCGTCACCAACACGCTCTTCATGCTCGGCATGTCGTTCCTGCTCGGCGGGCTGAAGCACCACACGCAGGAATACAACCGGATCGCCGCGCGCACCCAGGCGGGCCTGCTGTTCCTCGCCACGGTCGCGCTGATGGTCCCGTCGGCTGTGACCGGCGTGGAGGCATCCGGGCGCGCGCAGTTCCTGTCCATCCTCAGCGTAGGCATGTCGGTGCTGCTGATCGCGGTCTACGGGCTCGGGATGCTGTTCTCGCTGAAGACCCACAAGGAGATGTACGCCAGCGTTGAAACGGGAGAAGCGGGCGAGCCGCCCTGGCCCATCGCGGTCGCGCTGGGCACCCTGGTCGTCGTCACCGTGTTCGTCGCCCTCGTCAGCGAGGTATTCGTCGCGTCGGTGCAGGAGGCTGCCGTCACGTTCGGCATGACGCCCGCTTTCGTCGGCTTCATCGTCGTCGCTCTCGTCGGCGCGGCGGCGGAAATGGCCTCCGCGTTCTCGGCCGCGCGCAAGAACCGGCTGGACCTCAGCGTCGGGATCGCGCTCGGCAGCGCTTCGCAGATCGCCCTGTTCGTCGCCCCGGTGCTGGTGCTGCTGAGCTACGTGATCGGCCCGACTCCGATGGATCTGCAGTTCTGGAAGGGCGCCGTTGTCATGATGGCGATCGCCACCGTCACGGCCGCGCTTGTCACCACGAGCGGCAAGTCGGCCTGGTTCGTCGGCGTGCTCGTGCTGACCGTCTACCTGATCTTCGCCATGACGCTGTACCTGCTGCCGCCCGTCGTCCAATGAGTCGCTCGCGGTTTCTCCTCTTCCTTGCCGCCTGGCTATGGTCGTCGCAGTGCGTCGCCGCGGACTTCGGGACCCGCGGTGGCGAGGAACCCGCGAACATCGACGAGGTCATCGACGTGTTGCGGCAGGATCCGTACGACCTCGAACTGTTCATCAGCTTCGGCACGTCGAAGGGAGGCTCGGCCGGCCACCTCGCGCTTGGCGTGCGCGACGGGGTCGTCGGCGACGACCTCGTCTACTCGGCCAATTTCTACGCGGACCGATCGAAGGAGCACGCCAGCGGCTTCTACACGGAGAACCTGATGGCGACGGTCCCGAAGAAGGAGTACCTGCTGCGCACCGAGTCGTCGCTCGGCGGGACGGCCTCCTTCGGGCTGGACTTCGGCGAGATGTACAAGCGCTCCGTGATCGGCATCCGCGTCTACGGCGTCCCGCCCGGCGAGAAGCGCGCCCTCGCCGCCTATTTCCAGCGCATCAACGACGACTATCGCGCGCGCGCGAGGAACACCGAGTACCACGATGGCGAGGTCAAGTACGACTACCTGCGGCTCAACTGCGCAAAGACGATCGGCTCCGCTTTCCGCTTCGGAGCGGGCTACAGTGAACTCGAGGTGACGCGGCCGCGTCTTCTCGCCGGACGCCGGGTCGTGGCTGCCATGAACGCCAACATCCCGACCGAGATGGCGCTGAAGCTGATGCACCAGTGGAACGCGCGCGGCTACGGGCTCGACGTCGTCCTGTACCGGAAATACCCCAGCTCGACCCACGTCGATCCGCACGAGGAGGACAAGGTCATGTTCAGGGACCTCCCCGACCGCTTTCCATCGGTGCTGTCGCGCGACTTCCGGCGCGACCAGGGGCAGTACGAGGACCCGGAAAATCTGTTCGCCATGTACCTGATGTACAACCTCGCCAGGTACGGCGTCAGGATCGACGAGGAAACCCGGCGGCTGGAGCTGTCAGGGCCGAGGACGCCTCTCCCTTACTCCGAAGCAGAACGGCTCGCGGCCGAAGCGGCCGAGTTCGACAGCGACAAGTACGGCCGGAAGACGGACTTCACGCCCAGGGGAACGCGGATCGGGGAAGATGCGCCATCGGGCGATGTGCGGGCCCCCGTTCCGGCACGATGACGCGCGCCCATCGGTGACGGGCCCCTCGTTCGGGCGGCCGGTTCTAGAAGTTGTGCCGCAGCCCGACCGCGAACTGCAGTCGGTCGCGTTGCCGGTACGCGCTGATCTGCGATGGCGTGTACCCCTCCTGCACGATCTGATCGCCACTGAGGATCTGCGGGGTCGGATCGCCGTCGGCGCTCGTGTCTGACACGAACGCGTACACGTTGGTGCGGCGCGAGAAGGGATACGTGAACCCGACGCCCCAGACATCGAGGTTGGCCTTGAAGTCGTCGTCTCGGCCCTGGTAGGCGGCCAGGAACTCGCCGCCCAGCACCTTCACCTTGGCGCCGATTTCGTACACCTGCGCCCTCTTCGCCGGCGTCACCGCGAACAGCGTGAACTGGTTCTCCTCGAGTCCCCACATGCCGTACAGCCGGAACACCGAGAACGCATACGAACCTCCGACCTGCCAGTGCGACTGATGCTCCCTGACGACTGCATTGCAGGTGTTGAAGGCGGTTCCTGTCGTCGTATCGGGACAGTGGAAGTCCTCGTACGACGCCGCCACATAGAAACTATCGGTACGGATGCGCGCGCCGGCCGTCCACGCGTTCGTGTTGCTGCCCGTGCCTGCCGCCTCGCTGCCGTCGGCGTTGAACGAATAACCGACCGCGCCGCCAAGAGCGCCGACGTCGCCCACGCGAATCATCGCCACGTTGTCGAGGATCAGGCGGCCGGACGCCGATGAAAAGACGCTCCCGGTGCCCGCGTCACGGAACGTCGTGCCGAACGGCGAGGTATCGGACAGGAAATACTCGTAGCCGATCCCGTACTGGCGGCCCAGGCGGACCGCTCCAAGGCTCGTGACGAGGCTCGCCCACGCCTGGCGCCCGAACAGCCGGCCGGACTGCTGCGATTGGCCGGTGTCGGCGCTGATGCCGCCCTCCAGCGTGAAGCTCGCATTGAGGTCGGGGGCGAGGCGCTCGTTGCCGCGTATGCCGAAGCGGGACTGCGACTGGATGCCGTCGGCGATCTCGCTGCTGCTCGGCCCGGTCGCGTAGTTCGTGTACAGGTAGCCGAGGTCGAGGATCCCGTACAGCGTCATGTTCGACTGGGCGTGCGCGGCCAAGGCGAACACGGATGAAATGAGGCCGAGCGCAAACCTGGTTCGTTTCATGTCCTACTCCCCGCGGCGTGACGGCGATGACGCCCATCTACCCGTCTTCACCATACTGCCTCGGCCGCAGGGTGGCCGCCCGGACGACGCGACCCATGACAGGCGTCAAACGCCCGGTCCGGCGAGTCGGTCGCCTGGGCGGCGGACGATCCCGCCGCGGCCGTCCCGTCCGCGCGGTCGATCGACGGGCGTCGGCACGGCGCTGAGCTTGCGTTCCTTCAATGGCCGCAGGCGCACCAGCGCCGCGTCCACCAGACCCCAGGCGAAGTCCGGCAGTCGTCAGGATCCTGCGATGAAGGTATCCCCGGCCGGCGACGCACGGGCAGTCAAGGGGTGCCGCCAGCCGCTTCCGGCGCGAGGTCGAGCTCGACGTGCACCACGCCGCCTTCGGCGCGCCTGCGCATCGGCAGGCCGCTGCGCTCGAACACGCGCAGCATCGAAGGGTTCCCGGACAGGACATCCGCCTCGAAGCGGCCGATGCCGCGCTCGCGCGCCACCGCCGCCAGCGTCTGCAGGAGCCGTCCGGCGACGCCCTGCCCGTGGTAATCCTCTTCCACCGTAAAGGCGATCTCCGCCGAGACGGCGGCCGGCCGCGTCGAGGCGAGGACGTAGCGTCCCGCACCGATGATGGCCTCTCCACCGCCCGTGTCGATCGTGACGACCAGCACGGCTTCCCGGTCGGGGTCGAAACGCATGATGCGGTCCAGCCCGGCTTCGGTCAGCTCCGTGCGATGCGAGAACAGCCGCGTATAGATCGTTTCCGCGCCGAGCCCGCGCACCGCGGCGGCCATCCGCCCGCGATCGTCGGGACGCAACAGGCGGATGGTCGCCTCGAGGCCATTCCTCAGCGTCGCGCGGACCGGAGCGATGGCGGTGCTCATCGGCAGGGAATCCGCTTGCGCATCGCCAGCGTCAATAGGCCTCGGGGACATACTTGAACGGGTAGTCGATGTCCTTGTACTTGCCGGCCTTCTGCCGCTTGGGCAGCTTGATCTTGTCGCGCGGCAGCGACTTGTACGGCACGCGTCCCAGCAGGTGCTTGATCAGGTTCAGGCGGGCGCGCTTCTTGTCGTCGGAGCGCACCACGAACCACGGCGCCCATGGGGTGTCGGTGGCCTGGAACATCTCGTCGCGCGCGCGCGAGTAGTCGAACCAGCGGTCGTAGGACTTGACGTCCATCGGCGAGAGCTTCCAGATCTTGCGGCCGTCGGTGATGCGCGCCTGCAGCCGGCGCGTCTGCTCATCCGCGCTGACCTCGAGCCAGTACTTGATGAGGATGATCCCGGATTCGACGATGGCCCGTTCCACCATCGGCGCCGCCGCCAGGAAGCCCTTGGCCTGCTGTTCGGTGCAGAAGCCGAGCACGCGCTCCACGCCGGCGCGGTTGTACCAGCTGCGGTCGAAGATGACGACCTCGCCGGCGGCCGGCAGGTGCGGGATGTAGCGCTGGATGTACATCTGGCTCTTCTCGCGCTCGGTCGGCGCCGGCAGCGCGACCACCCGGAACACGCGCGGGCTGACGCGTTCGGTGATGGCCTTGATCGTGCCGCCCTTGCCGGCGCCGTCGCGTCCCTCGAAGATCACGCACACCTTCAGCCCCGCGTGCCTGACCCATTCCTGCAGCCGCACGAGCTCGACGTGCAGGTCCTTGAGCGCTGCCGCGTACTCCTTGTTCGATAGCTTGCCTTTCGGCTCGTCCGGCGCAACTTCAGCGGCGCCTGCCGCCTTGCCGTCCTTCTTCCTCACAGCGTCCTTCCGCTTCCTGTCCGCGTTCGCCATGCGATGTCTCCCCGTTCGCCGTCATTCGTGCCGTCGTGGCCTGCCGGAGCGGTTTCCCCGGGTCCATGACCGCGTTGTGCGATCCTCGCCAGTCGATCCTGTCCAGTCCTTGCATTTCACGACACGGCACCATCATCGTCCCTGCCGGCCAACCTGGCACCTGCAACGCCGCGACTGGAGCCTCGGCGGCGCGAAGCACCCTTTCCGCTGCCGCCGGCGCCGCGGTGCGTTGCACTGCACCGCGTGACTTGCAGGAGCCCAGGCCCGGCGCTCGTCAGGGAATACCAGTGCGTTCGGCCGACCTCCGAGGAGGTACCCCACCCCATGAATTGACGGTCATCAACCTTGGCAATGCCGCGTCCGCTTAGCTTTGGCCGTCGCATGACTTGGAAGAGAGGCCGAGCATGTTCTCCCAGCTGGTCAGGAACATCATGGACCCGCGCAAGCTGATCCTCGTGCCGGGGACGATGACCGTGCGCGAGGCGGCGGAACTGATGAAGACCAAGCGCTACGGCGCCGTGCTGATCACCGAGGGCGACGCCCTGCTCGGCATCTTTACCGAGCGCGATGCGGTGTTCCGCGTCATCGCGCCCGGGCGCGACCCCGACACGACGCCCCTCAGCGAAGTGATGACCAAGTCGCCGAAGACGATCTCGCCCGACAAGACATTCGGCCATGCGATGCTGCTGATGCACGAAAGCGCCTTCCGGCACGTTCCGGTCGTGGAAAACGGCAAGCTCGTAGGCATGGTGTCGTCGCGCAACGCGCTCGACCCCGACCTCGAGGAATTCGTCTTCGAGGAACGGCGCCGCAAGCGCCTGATCGAGACGCGCTAGGGTCCGCTTCGATCACGCCGGGAGCTGGCCGCGGGGCCGGCGGCCGAAGCCGGCAAGCGCGCGGCCGCCTCGGCACGCCGCGCGATGGCGCGCGTCATCTGCTCGAAGATGAACAGGTGGGCCGGCACGAGCGCATACCAGTAGAGCAGGCCCCACACGCCCTGCGGGTGCCAGTACGCGGTAACGGTCAGTTTCGACTCCGTGCCGCGGGCGGGCTCGATCTCGAACTCCAGGATCCCCGCGCCGGGCGCGCGCATCCCGAAGCTCAGAGTCAGCCGGCGCTCGCGCTCCAGGCCGATCACCGTCCAGTAGTCGATCGCATCTCCCACGCGCAGGTCGGTCGGGTGCCGCCGGCCGTGAGTGAATCCCGGGCCGCCGACCAGCCAGTCGAGGAATTCGCGCAGCCACCACAGGAAGTTCATCGTGTAGTAGCGGTTGTCGCCGCCGATCGCGGTGACGACGCTCCAGAGCGCCGCCGGCGATGCCGTGGTCGTGGCGCTGCCGCTCGCCTTCTTCGCGTAGTACGCGTAGTCGTGGCGGAACGCGCGGAACGGGAACGCGCCCTCGGTCCAGCGCGCCGTGACCTGATGGTTGCGCTCGGCCTCGAGGGCCGCGGCCACGGACTCGCGGAAGGTCAGGAGCCGCTGGGGCACCAGCCTGCGAAGCTCGGCATCGTCCGCTGGAATGTCGTGCTTGAGCCCGCCGATCAGCGCGCGCGCGATGTTCGCCGGCACGGCCGTCACGAGCCCCAGCCAGTAGGACG
The DNA here is from genome assembly GCA_029883565.1 of Burkholderiaceae bacterium. Classification (GTDB taxonomy): domain Bacteria; phylum Pseudomonadota; class Gammaproteobacteria; order Burkholderiales; family Burkholderiaceae_F; genus JAOUJD01. The sequence goes on along the minus strand of JAOUJD010000061.1, from coordinate 2,267 downwards.
ACAGGCGCGGGGACAGGATCGGGACGCGCACGATCCGCGGGCGCCTGCCGACCGCGGCGCCGAACGCAAGCATCATCTGCTCGTAGCTCAGCAGCTCGGGGCCGCCGGCATCGTAGATGCCCCCCGCGGCCTCGGGCAGTGCGGCCACCCGCACCAGGTATTCGAGCAGGTTCGCGAGCGCGATCGGCGAAGAGCGCGACTGCACCCAGCGCGGCGTCACCATCAGGGGCAGGTGATAGACGAGGTCGCGCATCACCTCGTAGGCCGCGGAGCCCGGCCCGACGATGATGCCGGCGCGGACCTCGGTCACGGGGACCGGCCCGGCCCGCAGGATGTCGCCGCTCTCCCGGCGCGACACCAGGTGCTCCGACCGCGCGCCGGGCGGCACCAGCCCGCCGAGATAGACGATGCGCTGCACCTTGCAGCGCGCCGCCGCCTGCGCGAAGTTCGCCGCCGCTTCCCGGTCGAGCCGCCCGAAGTCCCGGCCGGCCGCCATCGAGTGCACCAGGTAGTAGGCGGTGGTCACTCCCGCGAGTGCAGCGTCGAGCGTCGCCGGATCCAGCGCGTCGGCCTCGACCAGTTCGACCCCGCTCCAGCCGCGCGCCTCGAGCACGCGCAGCTGCCGGCCGACGGCCCGCACCCGCATGCCGTCCGCGACGAGCCGCGGCACCAGGTTGGTGCCGACGTAGCCCGTCGCTCCGAAGACGGCGACGACAGGACCGGACGGTTTGGTGACAGTGGACATGGCGCGCGGATTCTAGCGATCCGCCCGCCGCGGCATCCTAGTAGCGCCCGTGCTGCTTGTAGATGTAGTTCGACAGCTCGACCGACTGGATCGATAGCCGGCGCTGGATGTTGTGCGCGATGCGGATGATCGCCCGCATCACCAGGTAGACGATGCGCGGCTCGGAGTCCAGCAGCGCCTCCAGGTTCTCCCGGCGCAGGAAGAACACGCGGGTCGGCCCGTGCGCCTCAAGGGAGGCATAGCGTTCGGTGCCGTCGATGAAGGACAGTTCGCCGGCGAAGTCGCCCGCCACCAGCGTGTGCAGGGCCACCGGCGGTTCCCCCGCCGGATGCCGCACGACTCCGAGCGCCCCGCTGACGATCACGAACAGCCGATCGTCGGGCGCGCCCTCGCGCACGAGCAGTTCCCCGTCCGCCAGGTCGCGCAGTTCGATCTGCCGTGCCAGGGTACGGCACTGTTCGTCGGTCAACTCGGCGGCGAGGCGCGACGCGCGCAGCGCCTGGTAGCGATCCTGCTCTGACATTCCGATCCCCTTCCCGGTATCCCCGGATCCCGAATTCCGCCCGGCGCAACGCGCTGCCGATTATTCGCGCGCCGCGCCCAGGGCCGCTTGAACTAGCGCAAGCTGCAACGTCGTCCCGATGCAGGATGTAACGGTACCCGTTACATCCGCAGACCCGAAATCGAGACGACGCGCATTCCCGTAGCCGGGGTCGGCGCAGGTTGACATTCATCAACGAGGCCGGCGCGCGGAGGAACAGCATGCGCGCATCTCGCTCGAGGCGGCAGTCCGCTGTTCCTGCGCCCTCGTTGCGAACGTCCGAAGACCCGAGGGGAGTCCACCATGCTTGAAACGTCATACGAAGTGATGCGGCGGCAGGGCATTACGCGACGGAGCTTTCTCAAGTTCTGCAGCCTGACCGCCGCCTCGCTGGGGCTCGGCGACGCCGGCGCACAGCAGATCCAGAAGGCGCTCGAGACCAAGCCCCGCACGCCGGTCGTATGGCTCCACGGGCTCGAGTGCACGTGCTGCACCGAGTCGTTCATCCGCTCGGCGCATCCGCTCGCCAAGGATGTCGTGCTGTCGATGATCTCGCTCGACTACGACGACACGCTCATGGCCGCGGCGGGTCACCAGGCCGAGGAAGCGCTCGAACAGACGATCGCGAAGTACAAGGGCAACTACATCCTCGCCGTCGAGGGCAATCCGCCGCTCGCCGACGACGGGATCTACTGCATTCCCGGCGGCAAGCCCTTCGTCGAGAAGCTGAAGCACGTCGCCAAGGACGCGATGGCCATCATCTCCTGGGGTTCATGCGCCTCCTGGGGCTGCGTGCAGGCCGCCAAGCCGAACCCCACCGGCGCCGCGCCGGTGCACAAGGTGATCTTCGACAAGCCGATCATCAAGGTGCCGGGGTGCCCGCCGATCGCCGAGGTCATGACCGGCGTCGTCACCTACGTGCTGACCTTCGGCAAGCTGCCCGAGATGGATGCGCAGGGCCGTCCGAAGATGTTCTACAGC
>JAOUJD010000303.1 GCA_029883565.1 Burkholderiaceae bacterium | reverse complement strand
CCAGGCCCGGCGACCGAACAGACGGCCACCCTGGCCCAGCGTGCCGGTATCGGGGCTGTAGCCGCCTTCCAGCGTGAAGACCGCGTTCCAGCCGCCACCCAGTGCTTCCGAACCGCGCATGCCCCAACGGCTACCGGACTGGTATCCGCTGTTGACACCCCACACGGACTCCTGACTGTAATTCGGCGCAGTGGTCGTGCCCTTGTTCACACCCGCCGTGTTCATCTGCACGCCGATGTCGACGATGCCGTACAGCGTCACGCTCGACTGTGCGACCGCGGTGCCCGAGAAGGCACCGATCAGCGCCAGCGCGATGAGACTTTTTTTCATGCCAAGCTCTCCTAGCTAGTGTTGGGAATTCTTATACGCGGCGGCCGCCGCGTCGTTGAATCACTTCCCCGGAGGAAGCTGACAGGATTGTTCCACCCGCCCCGTTTCAAGGCAAAGACTCGCTATGAAAACGAGGGTAAATGGCCACTGTGGTGTTGCTGTGGGGCAACAAAGAAGAAGGGGCGCCGCGGCGCCCCTTTTTTCATAATGCGGCAAGAGCTAGAACGCGTGGCGCATGCCGAGCTGGAAGGCGGTGGCGTCCTCGCCGAAGGCCGTTGTCCATCCGGTCGTGTAGCCGGCGGAGGACAGGCTCATGCGCGACTGATCCCCATTCTTCATCATGGCCGCGACGCCGTAGAGCGCGGTGCGAGGCGAGAAGTTGTAGAAGTAGGCGAACCCGAAGTGCGACGCCTTCGCGTCCTGCGTAGCCCATGCAGACCGCGCCGTGTCGCTGGCGTAGTTGTAGGCGGCCGAGAGCGTGCTGTTGCCGAAGCGCCATGAAGCTCCGAGGTGATACGCACTCGTGTCGGTCGGTCCGGCAAAGCCGCGCAGCAGGTCCATGTCGGTCGGATGGATCTGCAGGCTGCCGAGGATGCTGGTGATCGCGGCCAGGTTCCCGCCGGTCGAGACGATCAGATTCTGCAGGTCGCCCGGCGTCAGGATCGGATTGTCATTCGTGCGCTGCATCCACTGCGCGTAGACCTTGAAGTCGCCGAACCCGAACCAGCCGCCGACGTTGATCGTCTCCAGTCCGGTCTTCTTCGTCGGCGTGCCCGCCGCCTGCGTGGCGTACGGAACGACGTTCGTGCGGTTGTAGCCCGCGCCGACACCCCAGTTGGAGGCGGTGTACTGGACGTTGCCGCCCATGAAGTCGTCGCCATCCGTGGGCGGGGTCGCGCGCTCGTTGCGCAACCCCTCGGATCCGCCGAACCCGTACATCAGCGACAGCGTGAAACCCTTCAGTTCGGCGCGGTACTGGAGCGCGTTGTTCGCACGGATCTGCGGTGTGGTGAAGCCCTGACCGAACTGCAGCGCGGTCTGGTCGGCCATCACGTTGTACTTGTTGATGATCTCGTAACCGGGTGTGTACTGGCGGCCGGCGATCACGGCGCCGTACGGGGTCACCAGGCCGGCCCATGCCTGCCGGTCGAACAGTGCACCGGCCGAGTTGACCGTGGTGATGTTCTGCAGCAGTGCGTTGTTCACCGCGCTCAGCCCGCCGACGACCGCCGGGATCGCGGGCGGCGGCAGAGGCGTTACGAGCCCGACGCCGGGGCACACCGCAACTGCCGACGAACCGGCGGGACGGCACCAGTACAGCGAATCGTTGTTCGTCACGCTGCCGGTGTCGATCGAGAACCGGCTCTCGAGCGTGAAGATGGCGCTGTAGCCGCCGCCGAGGCTCTCGCTTCCGCGAATGCCCCAGCGCGAGCCCTGGGAAATGCCGCTCATCAGGCGGGTGGCGCTGGTGCCGCCGACGTCGAGATGCTCGACGCCGACATCGACGATGCCGTACAGCGTCACGCTGCTCTGGGCAAACGCCGCCGGGAACGCGCACGCGAGCGCGACGGCTACTAGGCTTTTCCTCATCGGGTCTCTCCTGGCTTTCTTGGTCTTGGACCGCGGGCTTGCCCCGCGAATGGTGCGAGAATAGCGCCGCCATAGGGCGTGCGACCGGCCCGGTCAATCCGCCCATGGCGCGCGTCAGATTTCCGCAACAATGACTCGATTCCCCACTAGCCCAGTCGACCAATTGCTCGGCGCCGCCGACCGCGCGCTGCGCACCCTGGCCGCGGTGCCCGCGGGCAGTCGCCCTTCGCCGGCCAGCGACATGGCGCCGGTGCAGGACCTGACGGACGAGCAGCGACACGAGGCGGCGGCACTGATGCGGGTCAACCATGTCGGCGAGGTCTGCGCGCAGGCGCTGTACGACGCCCAGGCCCTGGCGTCGCACAGCCCGGAATTGCGGCGCGTGTTCGAACAGGCGGCGCGCGAGGAAAGCGACCATCTGGCGTGGACGGAGCATCGGATCGGGGAACTCGGTGGCCGGACCAGCCTGCTGAATCCTCTCTGGTACGGGGGCGCGTTTGCGATCGGCCTGCTGGCCGCGCGTCTCGGCGATCGCGCGAGCCTGGGCTTCATGGCGGAAACGGAGCGTCAGGTGGAGCAGCATCTGCAGGGCCACCTCGAGCGGCTTCCGGAGGCAGACGTGGCCTCGCGGGCCATCGTCGCGCAGATGAAGGACGACGAAGTCCGCCACGCGGAAACGGCGACGGATCTCGGCGGTGCGTCGCTTCCGCTGCCGGTGCGCCTGGCCATGCGGATCGCCGCGCGCGTGATGACGCGCACGGCGCACTACGTCTGAACGGTCAGGCCTCGACGATCTCCACGCTGTGCGCAATCTGCGCCGTCCGCGCGAGCATCGCCGTGGCCGAGCAGTACTTGTCGTGCGAGAGCTGGACAGCGCGCAGGACGGCGTCACGGTTCAGCGCGCGTCCGCGCACGGTGAACTTCATTTCGATCCTGGTGAAGACCTTGGGGTCCTCGGGAGCCCGATCGGCCTTCAACTCGACTTCGCACCCGCGCACGTCGTGGCGTCCGCGCTTCAGGATCAGCACGACGTCGTAGGCGCTGCAGCCCCCGGCTCCGAGCAGGACCATCTCCATGGGACGCGGCGCGAGGTTGTTTCCGCCTCCGGTCGGTGCCCCGTCCATCGCGACCAGGTGACCGCTGCCGGTCCGGGCGACGAAGCTCATCCCATCACCGGTCCATCGAACATTGCATTCCACTATGTGATGCCTCCGCTTTTCGTCGCCAAACAGCCGCGCGACCAGGGCCGCCCGAGCGCTTCCTCTAGTTTGGCGATTTGGCCATAAGTATTTGAACGTAAACGAGAAGTCGTTCCCGGTGCGAAAGAAGCCGCAAAACGCTCC
>JAOUJD010000060.1 GCA_029883565.1 Burkholderiaceae bacterium | reverse complement strand
GTGGCAGGCGTGGCGCTGGTGGCGCTGTTCAGTGTTCCGCAGGTCGCCGTCCTGCCGATCGGCCTGCCCGGACTGCCCTTCCATCTGCGGCTGGACGCGCTTTCGGCCTTCTTCCTGTTCCTGCTCGGAAGCGTGGGCGCCGGGATCTCGGTGTTCGCCTCGGGCTACTTCCGCAAGGGCGAAGGCACGCCGCCAGGACTGCTGTGCCTGCTCTATCACCTGTTCATCGCCAGCATGACCATGGTGATGCTGGCCGACGACGCGTACGTGTTCATGGTGATGTGGGAGCTGATGGCGCTGTCGTCCTTCTTCCTCGTGACCGCCAACCACTTGATTCCGGCGATCCGGCGCGCGGGCTACCTCTACCTGCTGATCGCCCACGTCGGCGCCATCGCCATCCTGCTGGCGTTCGGCGTCCTGCAGGCCAACACGGGCGACTACACGTTCGCCAACATGCGCGCGCAGCACCTGTCGCCGTTCTGGGCATCGACGGCCTTCCTGCTGGCACTGTTCGGCTTCGGCGCCAAGGCCGGCATGCTGCCGCTGCACATCTGGCTTCCCGAGGCACATCCGGCCGCGCCATCGCCCGTCTCCGCCCTGATGAGCGGCGTGATGCTGAAGACGGCGATCTACGGCCTGCTGCGCATCGGCTTCGAGGTCCTGCAGACGCAGATATGGTGGTGGGGCGTCCTCGTGCTCGTGCTCGGCCTGTCGACGGCGCTCTTCGGCGTCGTGTTCAGCGCGGTGCAGACCGACATGAAGCGGCTGCTCGCCTACTCGTCGATCGAGAACATCGGGCTGCTGCTGGTCGGCATCGGGCTCGCGCTGCTGTTCATCGGGTACGGAACGTCGGTGCTCGCCGCGCTGGCCCTCACCGCGGTGCTCTACCACGCGCTGAACCACGCGTTCTTCAAGAGCCTGCTGTTCCTGTGCACCGGCGCCGTGCTGCACGCCACCGGCGAACGCAACCTCGGCAAGCTCGGAGGCCTGCTGCGCTACATGCCATGGGTCGGCTGGCTCGCCCTGGCCGGTGCGCTGGCCGCCGCGGGTCTGCCGCCGCTGAACGGCTTCGTGTCGGAGTGGCTGCTGCTGCAGAGCTTCCTGTTCACGCTCGGGCTGCCCAGCACCTTCGTCAACATGCTGCTGCCGGTCGTCGCCGCCGGCATCGCGCTGGTCGCGGCCCTGGGCGGCTACGTCATGGTGAAGTTCTTCGGCGTGATCTTCCTCGGCCAGCCGCGGGAACCTGCGCTCGCCAACTCGCACGACGCCGCGCCGGCCGAGCGCGCCGGCCTCGTGTGGCTGGCCGCAGGCTGCCTGCTGCTCGGCCTGTTCCCGGCGACCGTGATCGCCCTGATCGACCCGGTGACGCGGGTCCTGGTCGGCAACGGCGTCGGCCCGGAAGTGGCTGCCAACGGGTGGCTCGTGCTGGCGCCGGTCGCGGCCGAGCGGTCGAGCTACAGCCCGCTGCTGTTCCTGCTGCTCGTCGCGGCCGCCTGCGCCCTCACCTTCGTGCTGGTCCGCAGGCTCTATCACGGACGGATCCGCCGCGCGCCGCCCTGGGACTGCGGCTTTCCGCTGCAGACGGCGCGCATGCAGGACACCGCCGAGGGCTTCGGCCAGCCGATCCGCCAGGTGTTCGAGCCCTTCTTCCGCATCGACCGCCACCTGCCGACCCCGTTCGACCGGCACCCCGTATACCGGCTGGCCGCCACCGATCACATCTGGCACTGGGTGTACGTGCCGGTCGCGCGCGCCGTCGAGGGCGCGTCGCGGATCGTCGGCATGCTGCAGCAGGGCCGGATCGCCACCTACCTGATGTACAGCTTCGTCACGCTGCTCGTCATGCTGCTGCTGGTGTTCCGATGACCGCCTACAGCGTCTTCGCGCAACTGCTTGCCCTGCTGATCGCGGTGCTCGGCGCGCCGTTGCTGACCGGCTGGGTCAATCAGTGCCGGGCCTGGCTGCAGAACCGCAGCGCGCCGCCGCTGCTGCTGCCCTACCGAACGCTGCACAAGCTGTTCCACAAGGACTCGGTGATCGCCGAGAATGCCAGCCCGCTGTTCCGAATCGCACCCTACGTCGTCTTCGGCGTCATGGTCCTGGCGTGCGGCATCGTGCCGAGCCTGTCGACTGACCTGCCCCTGGCCCCGGCCGCGGACGCGATCGCGCTGGTCGGACTGTTCGCCGTCGCCCGCGTCTTCATGTCGCTCGCGGCGATGGACGTCGGTACCGCGTTCGGGACGCTCGGCGCCCGGCGCGAGATGCTGGTCGGGTTCCTTGCCGAGCCGGCGCTGCTGATGGTGCTGTTCACCGCCGCATTCATGACGCAATCGACGTCGCTCGCGAACATCGTGCAGACGACCGCCAATCAGGAATTCGCGATCGTCCCGAGCCTTGCGTTCGCCGGCGTCGCCTTCGCGATGGTGTCGCTCGCCGAGAACGCGCGGGTGCCCGTCGACAATCCCGCGACCCACCTCGAGCTGACGATGATCCACGAGGCGATGATCCTCGAGTATTCGGGCCGCCACCTCGCCCTGATGGAGTGGGCGGCGAGCCTGAAGCTGTTCGCGTACTCGTCGATCGGGCTGGCGCTGTTCTTTCCCTGGGGCATCGCCCAGGTGCATGACCCGGTCGGCCTGCTGCTGGCGGCGCCGGCGCTGATCCTGAAGCTCGCGATCGGCGGTGCGGCGCTCGCGCTGGTGGAGACGCTGTCGGCCAAGATGCGCATCTTCCGGGTCCCGGAGTTCCTCGCCGGCGCGTTCCTGCTCGCCGTGATCGGCATCCTCGTTCACTTCCTCCTCGGAGCCTAGACCGACGTGCCCGCAGTGGTGTCCCAGCTGATCAACCTGTTCGCGGCGGTGCTGCTGCTGCTTTCGTTCGCGCTGCTCGCGCAGCGCCGGGTGCTGTCGCTGATCCACCTGTTCACGCTGCAGGGACTCACGCTCGTGGCGTCGACCACGATGATGGCCTACTTCACGCAGCAGCCGCACCTGTACTACTCGGCCGGGCTCACCTTCGCGCTGAAAGTGCTGATCATCCCCTGGCTGCTGCACCGGCTGATCAAGCGCCTCAACGTGCGCTGGGACGTCGAGTCCCTGATCAACATCCCGACCACGATGCTGCTCGGCATCGTGCTGGTGATCTTCGCGTTCAACCTGGCAGCCCCGATCTCCAGCCTGTCCGCCTCGGTGGCGCGCGGCACGCTAGGGATCGCGCTCGCGTGCGTGCTGCTGTCGTTCCTGATGATGATCACCCGGACCAAGGCGATCGCGCAGGTGATCGGCTTCCTGGCGATGGAAAACGCGCTGTTCTTCGCCGCCACCAGCGCGACCTACGGCATGCCGATGGTGGTCGAGCTCGGCATCGCGCTCGACGTGCTGATCGGCATGGTCATCCTTGGCGTGTTCATGTTCCAGATCCGCGAGCAGTTCGACAGCCTCGATATCCGCAAGCTCGAGCGGCTGAAGGAAGACTGAGCATGGAAGCCCTGCTCCTCGTCCTCGGGATTCCGCTCGTCGGCGCCGGCGTGCTCGGCCTGGCGGGCCACCGCGAGCGGGCAGCCGAGATCAACATCGGGTTCAGCTTCGGAACCCTGGCCGCCGCGGGCTTCCTGACCGCGAACGTCATCGCGGACGGCCCCATCCTCGTGCTCCACGAGCAGTTCTTCGTGGACTCGCTCAACGTCTTCCTCGTCGCGCTGACCGCGTTCGTGGCATTCACGACCGCGCTGTTCGCCCGCCCGTACATGCGCATCGAGCGCGACCACGGCAAGATGACCGGTCCGCGGATGCGGCTGTTCCACAGCATGTACCAGCTGTTCTCGTTCACGATGCTGCTGGCGCTGCTGACCAACAACATGGGCCTGCTGTGGGTCGCGATGGAGGCGGCCACGCTCGCCACCGTGCTGCTGGTCGCGGTGTACCGCACGCCGGCGAGCCTGGAAGCGGCGTGGAAGTACTTCATCCTGTGCGGAGTCGGCATCGCGCAGGCGCTGTTCGGCACCATCCTGCTGTTCCTCGCGGCCGAGCGCGTCGTCCCGATCGAGGGCGCCGGCCTGCTGTGGACCCACCTCGACGCGGTCAAGGGCGATCTCGAGCCGACCGTCATCGCGCTGTCGTTCGTGTTCCTGCTGGTCGGCTACGGGACCAAGGTCGGCCTGGCGCCGCTGCACAACTGGCTGCCCGACGCCCACGCCGAGGGCCCGACGCCGATCTCGGCAGTGCTGTCGGGCCTGCTGCTGAACGTGGCACTCTATGCGGTGCTCCGCTTCAAGGTGCTGGCCGACGGCGCGCTGCAGACGCGCTTCGCCGGTGACCTGATGATCGGCTTCGGTCTGCTGTCGGTCGTTCTGGCCGCGTTCTTCCTGTCGCGCCAGCGGGACATCAAGCGGATGTTCGCGTACTCGTCGATCGAGCACATGGGGCTCATCACGTTCGCGTTCGGGATGGGCGGCCCGATCGCGAGCTTCGCCGGCCTGCTGCACATGACGGTGCACTCGCTGGTCAAGTCGGCGATCTTCTTCACGGTCGGCCACGCGGCGCAGAAGGCCGGCACCCAGGTGATGGAGAACATCCGCGGGCTGGTGCGCGTGTCGCCGCCGGTGGGCTGGGGGCTGATGCTCGGGTCCCTGGCGATCCTCGGCATGCCGCCCTTCGGCGTGTTCGCCAGCGAGTTCCTGATCCTCACCACCGCCATGCGCGAGTTCCCCTGGACCACGCCGCTGCTGCTGCTTTCGCTCGGGGTCGCGTTCGCCGCCGTGCTCGGCAAGGTGCAGCCGATGGTCTTCGGCGAAACCAGCGTCAAGCGCCTGGCGCATCCCCCTGCGCTGATTCCGGTGTTCGTGCACCTGGGCCTCGGCCTGATGCTCGGCCTGTACATCCCGCCGTACCTCGAGGCGTGGTACCAGCAGGCGGCACGATTGATCGCGGGAGGCTGAGGCATGCGCATCGACGCTTCAGGCATTCCGTTCCGCCGCCTTCAGGGCGCCGTGCCGGCCGCCCTTGGGACCGTGAGCGAGGCGCAGTGGCTCGAGCTCGCGCGTGCCTTTGCCGCCGACGACTGCAGCCTGGTCGCCCTGTGGGGCTCGGACCGTCGGAACGAAGGCGACGGGTTCGTCGTGTACGCCGCGTACGCGGCCCCGGACGGACTCGCCGCCGTGCAGCTGGCGGTCGCGAACGAGGGCCTCGAGTACCCCGACCTGTCAGCCCTGTTTCCCGCGGCCGGCCGCATGCAGCGCGCCGTGTTCGACCTGCTGGGGCTGAGGGCCGCCGGTGCCGAAGACGGGCGGCCGTGGCTGCGGCATGCCGGCTGGCCCGCCGATGTGTTCCCGCTGCGGCACGATGTCGATCCGCAAAGCGGCTTCGAGGCAGGGCAGGAACGCTATCCCTTCGTGAGCGTCGAGGGCGACGGCGTGCACGAGATACCCGTCGGTCCGGTCCATGCCGGCATCATCGAACCGGGTCACTTCCGCTTTTCGATCGTTGGCGAAAAGGTGCTGCGGCTCGAGCAGCGGCTCGGCTACGTGCACAAGGGCATCGAACGGCGCTTCGTCGGCCAGCCGCTCGCCGAAGGCCACCGGCTGGCCGGGCGGGTGTCCGGCGATTCGACCGTCGCGTATGCGTGGGCCTACGCGATGGCAGCCGAAATGGCGACCGGCTGCACGATCCCCGCCCGCGCGGCGTGGCTGCGTGCGCTGCTGCTCGAGCGCGAGCGCGTCGCGAATCACCTGGGCGACCTCGGTGCGCTCGGCAACGACGGCGGGCTGGCGTTCGGACTCGCGCAGTTCTCACGGCTGCGCGAGGAGTGGCAGCGCGACAGCGCGGCCGTCTTCGGCCACCGCCTGCTGATGGACCGCATCGTGCCCGGGGGCGTGGCCGTCGATCCGTCGCGCTCCGGTCTCGCGGACCTGCGCGAGCAGTGCCGCGTCTTCGAAAGGGAAGTCGGCCGGTTGCGCGCGATCTACGACGAGCACGCCGGACTGCAGGACCGCTTCCTGACGACCGGCATCGTCACGCCCGAACTGGCGAGGCAACTCGGCCTTACCGGGATGGCCGCGCGCGCGAGCGGGCGGCCGCGCGACCTGCGGGTCGACCTGCCCTGCGCACCGTACGACGGACTCGCCGTGAAGCCGGCACTGGAGGTCCGCGGCGACGTCGCCGCGCGCGTCGCCGTCCGCTTCGACGAGCTGGTCGAGTCGCTGCGCCTGATCGACGCGCTCATCGACCGCCTGCCGGAGGGCCCGGTGTCGACCGAGCTGACTGCCTCGCCGACGCCGGTGTTCGGCCTCGGCTGGGTCGAGGGCTGGCGTGGCGACGTGCTGGTGGCCATCGAAACGGATGCCGAGGGCCGGCTGCTGCGTTGCCACTGCCACGATCCGTCGTGGCAGAACTGGCCTCTGCTCGAGCATGCGGTGATCGGCAACATCGTTCCCGACTTCCCGCTGATCAACAAGTCGTTCAACCTCAGCTACTCGGGGCAGGACCTCTGATGCTGCTGCTTCTGAGACAGGTGCTGAAGACCGGGGTGCGGACCGAACCGGCGCCGACGGCGGACCTCGCCCGTGAATCCGACCGCATCCAGGCGGACATCCTGCGGCTGCTCGGCCGCGCGCTCGCGATCCGCCAGGTCGACGCCGGTTCCTGCAATGGTTGCGAGCTCGAGATCCACGCGCTGAACAACCCCTACTACAACATCGAGGGTTGCGGCATCAAGTTCGTCGCCAGCCCGCGCCACGCCGACCTGCTGCTGGTCACCGGTCCGGTCTCGCGCAACATGGAAATCGCGGTGAAGCGCACCTATGACGCCACGCCGGACCCGAAGCTCGTGGTGGCCGTCGGCGATTGCGGCTGCTCCGGCGGAGTCTTCGGCGAGAGCTACGCAAGCTGCGGGCGCGTGTCGAACGTCATTCCGGTCGATGTCGCCGTTGCGGGCTGCCCGCCTCCGCCGGTCGAGATCCTGCGCGGCATCCTGAGCGCGATCCGGAGTCGCACGTAGGGTGCCCTGGCAGGCGCGCTTCGGGGAATTCCCCGGCCATCGCCGGATCCGTGGAACAATCCGGAATGGAACACCGGGCCCGGACCACGACGCAGCACGACTTTCGGAACCGGTACGGCGACGCGATCGCCGCCATCGTCGAAATGCATGCGCAGCGGCCCGAACAGGGCGCGGAACTTCCGGCGTCGCATGACATCAAGGCCGCGCTCCAGGCCATCATCGCCGATCCCGACGCGGCCGATCTTCAACGCATCGACTCGCTGACGCGCGCGCTTCTGATGGACCCGGCGTGGCGCCGTTTGCGCATCAACTCGCTGCGCGCGTTGACGCGCGGCCAGCTGGCCGAGTGCGCGCAGTACGCACTCGATCACTTCCAGTCGTTCAACGAGCCGATGGTCGAGCGGGCGCAGGTGAAGATGACCCTTTCACTGCTCGGCTGCGCCAGGGAATGGCATGCGCCAAGGCGCAACAATCTCCTGCGCGAAGCCCTGTCCCTTGCCTTCCGGGTCGGATACGTGCGCGCGACCGCGATCATCAAGAAGGCGCACCGCGAGTTTCGCGCAGCGGCATGAGGCCAGGGCCGGCCGCGCGCCGGCCGATCCGCCGTCCGGCGGCGCCTGCAGGTCGCACAGCGCACCCGGCCGGCGGTCGATCGGCGCGAATTCGATCGAGCCGGACACGGACCCGGCAGGCGGGCGCGGCGATGACAGCTAGAACAGGACCTCGAAGCGGTAGCCGCGGAAGCTGAAGACGGCGGCCTTCAGCCTGATCTCCTCGAGCGAGAGATCCTGCGTCAGGCGATCCTTTTCGCGGTACAGCTGGCCGTTGACGATCAGCGAGCGGCTGGCGGGATTCGTCGAATAGATCGAGCCGCCGATCGCGAATTGCGGCAGCTCCGCGCGGATGTTCGGCGGCAGCTGTTCGCGCGACGGCAGGGCAGCCTGGACGGGGGCCGCGCTGGCGACCTGCGCCGCCTTCGTGTCCCCTTTCGCGTCAGCCTTCGCGTCTGCTTTAGTGTCAGCCTTCGCGCCGCCCTTCGTGCTGCCCTTCGCATCCTGATTCGGGGCCTTGCGCTCTTCGGGCTGGCGCCACGGGGCCGGCTCCGCGATCGGCTGTGCATCGACGGCGGCAGCTGCGGCTGGCGGAGCGGCGCTCGCGACAGGTGCAGCCGGCTTCGCGGCCATGGCTCCGGGCGCAACCTGCGGCGCCGGTCCCGGCCCGCCGGTCGCCGCGCTCGGCGGCGCGGCATCGCGCCCGACCATCACCCAGACCACTGTTCCCAGCAAGCCGACCGCGACGCCGATCGCGATCCACAGCCAGGCCGGACGCCGCGCGGGCTTCGGCGGCGATTCCGCCGACAGCGGGACCACCGGCTGGGAGTGCAGGCTCGGCACCGAGCCGCGCTCGCGTTCCGCGTCCGCCTTGCGCAGTGCGTCGAGGATCAGTGACACGGCTAGGTTGCCTTCTGCAGGCGCGGCTCGTCCACGCCATTTGCACGGTTCAGCTGCATCAGCGTGATCGGTCCGGCGCTGCCGTCGGATGGCAATCCCTGGGCAAGCTGGAAGCGATGGATCCAGTTCTTCAGCGTCGCATCGTCGAGCCGTGGACCGACGGGTCCCGTGTCGCCCAGCGCCATCGCCAGTTGCCGTGCGAGCCAAAGGGCGGCGGGACCGGCGCGGCTGTCGACGATCGTGCCCGCGTAGTTCGGCGGCGGCCGCCAGTACGTCGCAAACTCCCCGCGCCAGTAGTCGGCCAGCACGACGAGCGGGACCGTGCGGTCGACGCCGCCGATATTCAACGTCGCGCTGTCGTTCGACAGTCCGCTGATCATCACGTACGCAGGGCGGTTGGCCGCGTCGCGCAGCGTCAGCACGCCCGGTCGGTCCAGTTGCCGGATCAGCGCCAGCGTCGCGTTGCCGGTCCGGTAGCAGCGGACCTTCTGCTTCTCGGCCGCCGCGCAGGGATCGCCATTGCCCGGCGCGATGGCCCACACGCGTGCCAGCTCCTGCCACGCTTCGATTTCGGCGCCGACGAGCGACGCATACCCCCTGCGCAGATCGAAACTCGCCGGGGTCGCGGGTTCCGGCCCGGCGGCCGCCTGCCCCGTCACCTCCGGCGTCGGCGCACTCGCAGGCGCCGCCGTCGGCGCCGTCACCGGCGTCGCCGGAGCCTTGCCCGCGTCCGCGGCCAATCCGGCGCGTGGCGCGCCGCGCTCGCCGAGCTGCATCAGGAGGCCGGCAGCGCCGACCAGCGTCGCGCCGACCGCCAGCCCGATGCCCACCAGGGCCACGCGCTCGTAGCGCGCGCGCCGGATCCGGCCGAAGTCGGCGGCATCCAGGACTTCCTCGGCCGCCTTGTCGAGGATGCGGCCGTCGACCATCGGCTTGCCGCTCGCATAGGCGCCGAGCAGCGCGCGATCGCACAGCAGGTTGATGCGGCGTGGCACGCCGCGCGAATAGCGGAAGATGCGCCGCATGGCGCGTCGATCGAAGGGATTGGCCTGATGCAGACCGGCGACGGCCAGGCGATGGTTGACGTAGTGCGCGGTTTCCTCCTCGGTCAGCGCCTCGAGGTGGTAGCGCGCGACAACGCGCTGCGCGAGCTGCTGCATGTCGCGCCGCGCCAGCACCGCGCGCAGTTCCGGCTGCCCGATCAGGATGATCTGCAGCAGCTTGCGCTCGTTCGTCTCCAGGTTGGTCAGCAGGCGCAGCTGCTCGAGCACGTTGGCTGACAGGTTCTGCGCTTCGTCGATGATCAGCACGCTGTTCTGCCGTACCGCGTGCGTGCGCAGCAGGAACTCGTTCAGTGCGTCGACGTAGTCCTTGACGGTGGGCACGCCCGGCCCCTCGTGCCGGTACGGGATGCGGAACTCCGCGCACACGGTCTTCAGCAACTCCTCGACCGTGAGCTTCGGGTTGAAGATGTAGGCGACATTGCATCGTTCCGGCAGCTGCCCGAGGAAGCAACGACACACCGTGGTCTTCCCGGCGCCGACGTCGCCGGTCAGCAGCACGAAGCCGCCGCCACCCTGCACGCCGTAGAGCAGGTGCGCAAGGGCCTCCCGGTGCCGCTCGCTCATGAAGAGGTAACGCGGATCCGGCGCGATCGAGAAAGGCCGTTGCTTCAGCCCGAAGTGGCGCTCGTACATTGCCGGCAAGGATACTGGCCCGCGGGCGGGCGTGTCTGCGCTGGGCGCAACCTGCCCCTGCCAGTGGCGTCAGTGCCGCCTCTGGGCTCAGGAAGGGTGGCAAATCGGCAACGTGGCGGCCGATCGGCTGCAGACGGATCCCCGGGCGACCTCCACCGCAGGGGAGTCGCTCCGAACCCGGAAGACGACTGGGTCACTTTGCGGGCAGCGACCGGGCATGGGCCACGCCATGCCCGATCCAGCGCCGCAGGTCCGCGTCGGCGGCGACTCCGGCGGGATCGACGTACACGAATCCCTTCATCGGCCTGCCGGTGAAGTCCATCTCGCGCGCGTGAGGCAGCGCGACGAGGCGGGCGTGCGCTTGCGGCCCGACACGGACCATCAGGGTGTCCTTGACGACACCGACCGACATGTTGCCTTCGAGAAGGAACGCGATCCCGCCGAACATCCGCTTCTCCGTCACACCCTGCTCGTCGGCCAGCATTTCCCGAATCCGCTGGGCCAGGCCCTCGTCAAATGCCATCGCTTCCTCCTGCGGTCGACTCAGGCACCGGCTCAACCGCCGCCCTGCCGGCGCGGATCGTCCTCGATCGCGGTGCCGACGACACGCCCCGCCGTGTCGAACATGACGACGAACATCCGCGTCTCGTGGCCATCAAGGAAACGCCACTCCCACGCAACCTGCTGCTTCAGCGCAAGGGGCTGCTTCCGCCCTGGCGGTCCGAGCAGCGCGATCACTTCGTCCGCGCCCATCCCGGCGCCGACGCGCGTGAAGTTCGCGCGGCTCAGCAGGTCTTCCCGTTCCGCATAGCGGCCATCCGCCCCGATGCGGATCAACAGCGTATGCGCGCCCTCGGGGCCGAGCGGATAGACCAGCCCCTTGCCACCGCCCTCCAGCAAGCGCACCGTTGCAGGCGTGCCGAACAGCTTGATCACGTCCTGATCCGTCGACACTCCCGCCCTCAACTGGGCCAACCGCAGGTCCTCGTAGGGGCGTCCGCTTGAATCGCACGCGGCCACGGAAAACAGGGCCGCAAGCATGGCGACGACTCGACCGATCCATCGCATCATCGGGCAGGCTCCCGGCGTCACGTAAAATCCGTCGAAAGCTTACACAGGCATCGACCCCATGGCCGCCGGCTACGTATCCGACATCACGCTGTTCCTGCGCGAACTCAAGGCAGAAAACCCCGACCTCGAACGACAGCAGCGCGCCGGCCGCGCGATCTGGTGGGACAAGGATGTCGACCCGGATCTGTACAGGCGCTTCCGCGACTCGACGCTGCCGCAGCCGGCCTACGTCTACCAGCCGAAGGCCGGGTAAGTGGTCCCGACCGGCAACGTCGTGCTGCCCGGAGTCGAACCCGTGCTCGACGCCGAGGCGGCGGCAGCACTGGAGAGCCCGGTGGCTGACAGCACACCCGATGTGATCGACGGCGTCGCGCTGGCGAAGCTGTACGGCGAGCCGCTCTTCAAGCTGCCGGAAGACCTCTACATCCCGCCCGACGCGCTCGAAGTCTTCCTCGAGGCCTTCGAGGGCCCGCTCGATCTGCTGCTCTACCTGATCCGCAAGCAGCACTTCAACGTGCTCGACATCCCGATGGCGCCGCTTACGGTCCAGTACCTCGCGTACATCGACCAGATCCGGGCCAAGAACCTCGAACTCGCCGCCGAATACCTGCTGATGGCGGCGCTGCTCATCGAGATCAAGTCGCGCATGCTCCTGCCCGTGCGCAAGGCGGACACGGGCGAGGAGGTCGAGGATCCGCGTGCCGAGCTGGTGCGCCGCCTGCTCGAGTACGAGCAGATGAAGCTCGCCGCCATCCGCATCGACGAACTGCCGCGCGTCGGCCGTGACTTCGTCCGCGCCATCGTCGTCATCGAGCAGTCGATCGAGAAGCGCTTCCCCGACGTCAATGTCGTCGACCTGCGCGAAGCCTGGTCCGACGTGCTCAAGCGCGCGAAGCTGCACGCGCACCACCACATCAGCCGCGAGGAACTGTCGGTGCGCGAGCACATGAGCCTGATCCTGAAGCGACTGCAGGGCAGCCGGTTCGTCGAGTTCGCCGACCTCTTCGACCATGCCCGCGGCACCGCCGTTGCCGTGGTCCACTTCCTCGCGCTGCTGGAACTGGCGCGCGAGGCGCTGATCGACATCACCCAGGCGGCGCCGTACGCGCCGATCTACGTACGGCTTGCCTATACGCCGGCCTAGGAGTTCCCATGAAGTTCGCTCGACCAATCTCCGGCGCTCTCGCGCTTGCCCTGTCGTTCGCGACCCAGGCGCAGCTGAAGCCGCCTGGAACGGAAACTCCGACGTGGCCGCCTGCCGCCGCCACGAAGACCGACGCGGTTGCGGCCAAGGAAGTGGCTGCGCGCGAAGTGGCGGAAAAGTGGCTCGTCCTGCTCGACCAGAAGGAGTACGGCAAGGCCTGGGACGAATGTGCGACTCTCTTCCAGCAACGGGTCACCCGCCAGCAATGGATGGAGGGCATGCCCGCGTCCCGCGGCGCCCTGGGCGCGGTGAAGTTCCGCCGCTCCGCGCTCGCCGCCTACAAGACCTCGCTGCCTGGCGCGCCGGACGACGAATACGTCACCCTTGGCTTCACCACCAGCTTCGAGAAGAAGGAGGACGCCGAGGAACTGATGACGATGGTCTTCGAGAAGGGTACGTGGCGCCCGACGGGCTACCTGATCAAGTGAGCGCCCCGCGGTCGGCGCGGCTGACATTCCGCATCGACTTCGATGGCGGGCGGCTCGGGCACGGCAAGATCGAGCTGCTCGAACACATCGCCCGGTCCGGCTCGCTGTCCGCGGCGGCGCGCGCGATGGACATGTCATACCGGCGAGCCTGGCAGCTGCTCGCGGCGTTGAACGCGATGTTCAGCGAACCGGTGGCGGTCACGCATCCGGGCCGCAACACGAACGGCGCCACCGAGGTCACGCCCTTCGGCAGGCAGCTCATCGTCACCTATCGCAGGCTGGAAGCGCGCCTG
>JAOUJD010000059.1 GCA_029883565.1 Burkholderiaceae bacterium | reverse complement strand
CGGCTACTACAACCCGCCAGGGCGCCGCATCCGCGCGATGATCCTGCATTGCGTGCAGCGCGCCGAGCAGGGCGGCGCGAACCGCGTGTTCGACCACGAGCTTGCCTACATTGCGCTGCGCGACGCCGACCCTCGCTACGTTGCGGCGCTGATGCAGGACGATGCCATGACCATCCCCGCGCGCTCGGAGGAGGGCGAGGTCGCGCGCGGAGACCAGAGCGGACCGGTGTTCAGCGTCACCGCTGACGGCCGCCTGCACATGCGCTACACCGCGCGAACGCGCAGCATCGTATGGAAGGACGATCCGCTGGTGCACGCCGCGACGGCGGCCCTGCTGCAGGTGCTGGAAACGGACCCGCACGTGCTGCTGCTGCGGCTGGAACCCGGGATGGGAATCGTCTGCAACAACGTGCTGCACGATCGGTCCGCGTTCACCGACTCCGCCACGCGGCGCCGGCTGATCCTGCGGGGCCGCTTCTACGAGGCGGTCGCGGCGGCCGCTGGCGCCACGGCTGCCGTCCGCGCTGCGGACGCCCCGGCCTGACGCAAGGCCGCAGGCCGATCGAGTCGGACGAGGGCGGTACGGCGAGCGGCTACGTCGCCGTTGACGCGCAGGCTGTCAGTCCTGTACCCACGGCAGGCCGCGGTGGCGCCAGCCGTCGATCTCGCCACGGCGCCTGCTGTGGTTGCGCTGGCCCTCGAATCCCTCGAGCACGTTGTAGACGCGCGCGTAGCCGGCTTCGGCGGCGGCATCGGCCGCTGCGTCGGACCGTACCGCGCTCCGGCACAGCAGCAGTACCGGTTCCGACGGCGAGGCCACGCGCCGGAGCGTTTCGAGGAACACGGCGAGCGGCTGCGGATCGTAGCCGCGCCACTCGACGTTGACGGAACCCGGAACCGAGCCGACGAACTTGAACTCGGGAGGGGTTCGGACATCGACCAGCTTGGCCTTGCCCTGCGTGAACAGCGTCCAGGCTTCGACCGGCGTCACCGCCCCGGCGTACGGCAGCTCCAGCTCGATCTTGCGCGTGTGGGCCAGATCGAAGATCGCATCTGCGGGCAGGTTCGCCACCCTGTCTGCGGCGTGATGAATCGTCGGCGTGGTCAGTGTCGTCACTTGCGGGCCTGTCGATGGTTTCGGCATCGGAGGGCGCAGCTTAACGACGCAGCGGCGCGCCGAACCGTGATTTCCCTCATATGCATATGCCCGGTCGGAGGCCGCGTCGAGGGGCGTTGCCGAGGTTGGCCAACGCCTGGCCCGATGCGTTGGTCGAGAGAAAGTCGGGATGCGGTGGGTCTGCGGCGCTACGACATTTGGCGGCCGGGGACGGAGTGGCCCCCGTCTGATCCAGGGTCGCGACGCTCGGCGAAATGTGGTGGCCAAGGACGGAATTGAACCGCCGACACAAGGATTTTCAATCCTCTGCTCTACCGACTGAGCTACTTGGCCTTCCTTGAGGCATCGGCGACGGAAATTCCTTCGCCGTTGTTCGTGACGGGCGGACATCAGTGTCACGAAGGGCGCAGAGTATAGCGGAGCCGAATCTCCCTCCCAAACGCCGGACGCGCTGGCCGCGGGACCTGGCTCGGGCAGGACGGACTTCCGGATGCTGCCGTGACTCGCGCTGCCCGTGCGACGCCGCCCGGGAGCTTGGCCTCGGCGCCTAGGCGAGCGGCTGATCGAGCAGGGCGTCGCTGCCGAGCAATCCGGACAGCACCATGTCGCGCGAGGCCGCGACCTGCTGCTCCGCGATCCGCGCTGCCGCCTCGCCGTCGTTCCTTTGCAGGGCGTCGAGCAGCGCGTGATGCTCGTGCTGCATTTCGGCGTTGCGGTTGCGAAGTGCCAGCCCGATGTGCATCACGCGCGTCGTCTCATCGAGTATCTGGGCCAGCAAACGAACGAAGCGCTGGTTGCCGCCCGACTCGGCGACCTGAAGGTGAAACTCGCGGTTGGCAGCCAGGAAGCGCAGGGTGCTCGCCGGATCGCCCGGCGTGTAGCCCTTGCGACAGATGGCGTCGAGCTTCTCGAGCCGGCGTGCGTCTACCTTACCCGCGGCAAGCCGTGCGGTCGCGGGTTCGAGGATGAGCCGCAGCGCGTACAGCTCCTGTACATCGCGCAATGTGATCGGAGCGACGACGTAGCTGCGTCGCGGCGAGGCCGACACCAGGCCCTCCTGGCGCAGGCGCGACAAGGCCGCCCGGACCGGCGCCTTGCCGACCCCGTACCGACCAACCAGCGTGGCCTCGGAGATCGCGTCGCCCGGCCGCAGCACGCAGGTCAGGATGTCGCTGCGTATCGCCTCATAAGCCTGATCCGACAGGGACGGTTCGAGGCCCGGTTCCTTCCCGTTTTCGCCCGCGGCACTCATTCGACACTCCACTCGTGCACTGCTGGTCGTTTCCACATCAAGCGGCCCGGCGAGTGTATCTGAAATCTCAAATATTCCTATTGACATGTCAGATTGGCTGTGCCAAATTGGCCGGATTCCCGTTACAGCGATCTGGAACTGCCGTGTTCGAACTCGCCGTCGCCCCCGAGCGACTGAAGTGGTCTTCGAAGAAGTGGGAGCGCTACCGCGGTCAGGATGTCATCCCGCTGTGGATCGCGGACATGGACTTCGCCGTCGCGCCGCCGATCCGTTCCGCGGTTGCCGCGCACGTGGCGCACGGGAACTTCGGATACATGTCGCCGCCGCGCGACCTGGCGCAGTTGCTGGTCGACGACCACCGGCGCCGCTACGACTGGTCCATCGAGGCGGACTGGATCGTCTGGCTGCCGGGGCTCGTGCTCGGCATCAACCTGGCGGTCAGGACATGCTGCGCCCCGGACGAGAAGGTGATTTCCTTTTCGCCGGTCTATCCCCCTTTCCTGAGCGCCCCGGGCCTGCAGGGCAGGGGCCTGGTCGACGTTCCGCTCAGCCCGCTGAACGGTTCCGGGACCGCGTTCGAGATCGACTTCGACGCGCTCGAGCGGGCGCTGGCTGCCGGCGCCGGAGGACCGGCGACGCGCCTGTTGCTGCTGTGCCATCCGCACAACCCGATAGGTCGTCTGTTCACGCGCGCCGAGCTCGATCGCCTCGCCGCCTTGTGCGAGAGACACGACCTGTACGTCTGCTCCGACGAAGTCCATTGCGACCTGATCCTCGACGGCCGGACGCAGCACATCCCGTTCGCCAAGCTGTTGGCGGAGCGCTCACCCGCGCTGGCCCGGCGCAGCATCACGCTGCACGGGCCCGGCAAGACGTACAACGTGGCGGGGCTCGGAGTCGCCTGGGCGATCGTTCCAGACCCGGAACTGCGTGCCCGTTTCCGCGCCTCGATGCAGAAGCTGGTGCCGGACCCGTCCTGCTTCGGCTTCACCGCGCTGCAGGCGGCCCTGCGTGACGGCGAGCCGTGGCGCCGGGAGATGCTCGAACAACTGCGGCGCAACCGCGACCTGGTTTCCGGGGCCCTCGACCGCATGGGCCTGCCGCATACGCACCCCGAGGTGTCTTACCTCACATGGATCGATGCACGCAGCGTGGCCGGAAAGGTCGGCAACGCCGCGCAATGGTTCGAGAAGCACGGCGTGGGCCTGTCGGACGGCGCAGAGTTCGGCCGACCGGGGTATCTTCGCCTCAATTTCGCCGCGCCGACCGGATTGTTGTCGGAAGCCATGGGCCGCATGTCCCGTGCGCTTGCCAGTCTCGAGTAACCGATGAGCGGACCGTGCCCGGTCCGTTCATTCACCTTGTTGTCCGTTCCGCCACTTTTGCGAGGTTCTTCATGTTGAGAAAGAAACTGATCGCCGGCGCCGCTGTAGCGCTGGCCCTTGGCGCCGCCGCTGGCACAGCGTCCGCCGGTCCGACACTGGACGCCATCAAGCAGCGCGGCACGCTCGTGTGCGGCGTGCACACCGGCCTGACCGGGTTTTCCGCCCCGGACAAGGCGGGCAAGTATGCCGGCCTCGACGTCGACTACTGCAAGGCGCTCGCAGCAGCCATCCTCGGCAGCGAGGACAAGGTCAAGTACGTGCCGCTGACCGCGCAGCAGCGCTTCACCGCGCTGCAGTCCGGTGAGGTCGACATCCTGTCGCGCAACACGACGTGGAACTCCAAGCGAGACACGACGATGGGCTCGGTGTTCGCCGGCACGTGGTTCTACGACGGGCAGGCCTTCGTCGTGAACACCAAGAAGAACGCGAAGGTCAAGAAGCTCGCCGACCTCAACAAGGCTGCCATCTGCGTGGAGACCGGCACCACCACGGAGCGCAACCTGGCCGACTATGCGCGCGCCAACAAACTGACGTTCAAGCCGGTCGTCTTCGAGGGACAGGAAGCCACGGAAAAGGCGTTCCAGTCGGGCCGTTGCGACGCCTACACGACCGACGCCTCGGGCATTGCGGCGATGCTGGTGAACCTGCCGAGCAAGGCCGACTACACGGTGCTTCCGGACATCATTTCGAAGGAACCGCTCGGACCCATGCTGCGCCGGAATGACCAGGAGTTCTTCGCGATCGCGCGCTGGACGATCTTCGCCCTGCAGCAGGCCGAGGAATCGGGCGTGACGAAGGCGAACGTCGCGCAGATGAAGAAGGACAGCAAGGATCCGACGATCCAGCGGCTGACCGGTGCCACCGGCGAAGTGGGCAAGGGGCTGGGCCTCGATGCCGACTGGGCCGTCCGCGCCATCGCCGCGGTCGGCAACTACGGCGAGATCTACGACCGCAATATCAAGCCGCTGGGCCTGTCGCGCGGCCCGAACGCGCTCTGGAACAAGGGTGGCCTGATGTACCCGGTTCCGATGGACTGATCGGGATGTGAATCGGCCCCTCCGGCGCGCGGCGCCGGAGGGGCTTCTCTTTTTCCTCGCCATTCCAGGGACGGCGCTTTGATCATGTGGGCCTCGGAACGATTCCGGAATCTGGTCGCCCAGGTGGCCCTGGTCCTGCTGATCGTCGCCATCGGCGGTTACGCGGCGCACAACCTGGTGCACAACCTGGAGAGCCGCTCGATCACCATCGGCTTTTCCTATCTCTGGCACGAAGCAGGTTTCGACATATCGGAGAAGCTGCTCGCCTACGACCCGACCAATTCGTACGGCCGCGCCTTCGTCGTCGGCCTGCTTAATACGCTGTTCGTCTCGGCGGTTGCGATCATCGCCGCCAGCATCCTGGGCCTTGCCATCGGGGTCGCGCGGTTGTCGCCCAACTGGCTGCTGGCAAGACTCGCCAGCGGGTACATCGAATCGGTGCGCAACGTGCCGCTGATTCTGCAACTGCTGCTCTGGTACGGCGTCATCACCGACGTCCTGCCGCCGGCGGCCGACGCGCTGCGGTTCGGCCCCGTGTACCTCAGCCAGCGCGGCGCCAGCCTGCCCTGGCCGGAGCCGCACGGCGCGTGGTCCGCGGCGCTGCTCGGACTGGTGGCCGCGTTTGTCGCGACCTTGTGGTGGTGGCGCCGTGCCAGGAGGATCCAGATGCAGAGGGGCCGGGCCCCGGCCGTGGTCTGGCCGGGTCTCCTCTTCTTCGTCGCGTTTCCCGCGCTCGGCTGGGCGCTGCTCGGGGCGCCGACCGGGCTTTCGACCCCGGTGCTCGGCGGGTTCGACTTCGAGGGAGGCAAGAACGTCTCGCCGGAATTCATGGCGCTCTTCCTCGGCCTGTCGATCTATACCGCGGCCTTCATCGCCGAGATCGTGCGCGGCGGCATCCTCGCCGTGCCGAAAGGCCAGACCGAAGCCTCGGAAGCGATCGGCCTGTCGCGCGGCCAGCGCCTGCGCCTGGTGATCCTGCCGCAGGCGCTGCGGGTGATCATCCCGCCGTTGACATCGCAGTACCTCAACCTGACCAAGAATTCCTCGCTGGCCGTGGCGATCGGGTATCCCGACCTGGTCAGCGTCTCCAACACGACGCTCAACCAGACGGGACAGGCGATCGAGGCGATCGCGCTGATGATGGCGGTCTACCTGACGCTGTCGCTCGCGATTTCCGGGTTGATGAACTGGTACAACCACCGCGTGAAACTGGTGGAACGGTGAGCATGAGCACATTGCGCCCCGTCGTCCACCGAGCGCCGAGCGAGCGTGTCCTCGCCTGGCTGCGGGCCAACCTCTTCTCGTCGCCCGCCAACACGGTCACCACCGTGCTCGTCGTGGCGCTGATCGCCTGGCTGGGCGGCAGGTTCGCCGAGTGGGCCGTGCTCGATGCGGTGTGGGGCAAGGCAGGCGTCGCGGCCTGCAATGCGCTCGCCGGCGAGGGCGCCTGCTGGGCGGTGGTCGCGGAAAAATGGCGCCAGATGCTGTTCGGCATCTATCCGCCGGCCGAGCAATGGCGACCCGCAGCGGCCGTGGTGTTGTTGTGCGCCATGCTGGTCGTATCGGCCATGCGCGGGTTCTGGCGGCCTTGGCGCTTCGCAGGCGTCTGGATCGTCGGCACGGCCATCTGCGCATGGCTGATGGGCGGGGGCCTCGGCCTGGCGCGCGTCGAGACGGCGCAGTGGGGCGGCCTTCCGATCACGCTGATGCTCGCCGTCTACGGCACGTTCCTCGCCTTCCCCCTCGGGGTGCTGCTCGCGCTGGGCCGGCGCTCCCAGTTGCCGATCATCCGGTCGGTGTCGATCGCCTACATCGAACTGGTGAGGGGCGTGCCGCTGATCACGGTGCTGTTCATGGCATCGATCATGTTCGCGCTGTTCCTGCCGGAGGGCATCAGCTTCGACAAGCTGCTGCGCGCGCAAGTCGCGATCGTCCTGTTCAACGCCGCCTACATCGCGGAGGTCGTGCGCGGCGGCCTGCAGGCGCTGCCGAGGGGGCAGTACGAGGCGGCCGACGCGCTCGGCCTCGGATACTGGAAGACACAACTGCTGGTGATCCTGCCGCAGGCGCTGAGGATCACCATCCCCGCGCAGGTCAACAGCTTCATCGACAATTTCAAGGACACGTCGCTGGTGATCATCGTGTCGATCTTCGACTTCCTGTACGCCGTGAAGCAGTCCGTGGTCAGCGACCTCGACTGGCGGCATTACTTCATCGAGGGATACCTGTTCGCGATGGCCATCTACTGGGTGTTCTGCTATGCCATGAGCCGTTACAGCCAGTGGCTCGAACGGCACCTCAACCGCGACCGTCGCTCCTGAGCACGCCATGGAAATCCTTGCCCACGACATCCCGGCGGACGCGGACAGCATCATCAAGGTCCAAGGTCTGAACAAGTGGTACGGCGACTTCCAGGCGCTGCGCGACATCGATCTGACGGTCCGGCGCGGCGAGCGCATCGTGATCTGCGGACCGTCGGGTTCCGGCAAGTCAACGCTGATCCGCTGCCTCAACCGGCTGGAACAGCACCAGTCAGGAACAGTGATCGTCGACGGCGTGGAGCTCGACGATTCGATCCGCCACATCGAAGCCATCCGCAACGAGGTCGGGATGGTGTTCCAGCACTTCAACCTGTTCCCGCACCTGACGGTGCTCGAGAACTGCACGCTGGCGCCGATCTGGGTCAAGAGGTTGCCGCGCGCGCAGGCGGACGCGATCGCGATGAAGCTGCTCGAGCGCGTGAAGATCGCCGACCAGTCCCACAAGTATCCGGGACAGCTGTCGGGAGGCCAGCAGCAGCGCGTGGCGATCGCGCGTGCGCTGTGCATGTCGCCGCGCATCATGCTGTTCGACGAGCCGACTTCCGCGCTCGACCCCGAGATGGTCAAGGAGGTGCTCGACACCATGGTGGCGCTGGCGCGGGACGGCATGACCATGCTGTGCGTTACCCACGAGATGGGATTCGCGCGCGCCGTCGCCGACCGCGTGATCTTCATGGACAACGGCGAGATCGTCGAGCAGGCGCCGCCGCAGGAATTCTTCGCGCATCCGAAGTCCGAGCGGACGAAGCAGTTTCTCGACCAGGTGCTCGACCGCTAGGTCGTGCCCTGAGCAGGAACGCCCCGGGCCGGGGAACGGTTCCGCTGCGATAATCCCGGCCATGGAACGGCAAGCAAGCGGTTTCGATGCCGCCGTCGTCGGCCCGGGCATCGCCGGCCTCGCGACGGCGCTCGGCCTCGCGCAGCAGGGGCTGAAGGTCGCCCTGATCGGGCCGCGGCCACGCGTGCATCGCGCAACCGATGCCGCACCCTTCGACCCGCGTATCTACGCGCTCGCGCCGGGCGGCGCCGCGTTGCTCGAGCGACTCGGTGCCTGGGGGCGCGTGGACGCGGACCGGACTTGTCCGGTCGAGCGGATGCGCGTGTTCGGCGACGCGGGCGATGAACTGACGTTCGACGCCTATGCCGCGACGGTCGAGCGGCTGGCGACCATCGTCGAAGAGAGCGAGCTGCTGCGGGTGCTGGACGCCGCCTGCGACTACCAGCCTTCGATCGCGCGCCTGGACGCGCAGTTCCAGGCCCTGCGGCAGGTCGTTGGCGGCGTGGAGGTCGAACTGGCCGATGGCAGCCGCATCGACGCGACGCTGCTGGTCGGCGCGGACGGAGCGAATTCGGCGGTACGGGCCGCCGCGGGCATCAGCGCGGATGCCACGTTGTATCGCCAGACAGCGCTGGTGGCCAACTTCACGTGCGAGCGGCCGCACCTCAATACGGCGTGGCAGTGGTTCACGGAGGAAGGCATCGTCGCGTTGCTGCCGCTGCCGGGCGAGCGTGTGTCACTGGTCTGGTCTGCGCCGGACCATCTCGCGCCCGAGTTGCGGGCCCTCGACGCAGCGAGCTTCGCCGGGCGCGTCTCGGAGCGCTCGCATCGCGCGCTGGGTGGCCTCGCTTCGATCGGCGCCGTGCACGCGTTTCCGCTGCGCCTGCTGTCGGTTCGTCGCTTGATCGGTCCTGCGCTGGCACTGGTCGGGGACGCCGCCCATGTGGTGCACCCGCTGGCGGGACAGGGCCTGAACCTGGGGCTGCAGGACGTCGACGCGCTGCTGCGTGCGGTCGGCGGGCGCGAGGCGTTCCGTTCCGCCGGCGACGGCGTCGTCCTGCGGCGTTACGAGCGGGCTCGCGCCGAAGCGGTCGCACTGATGCGGGTGACCACCGACGGCCTGGCGCGCCTGTTCGCCATCGACGACCCGCTGGTCCGCGGTGCCCGCAACGCCGGCATGGCCCTGGTAAACCGCCTCAAGCCATTGAAAAGCCGGCTAATTCGCCAAGCGCTCGGTTGAACCTGACCGCCGGCGGGCGGTCTACGCTGGAGTCCTGAATTGCCTCGCTACACTGGCGGCCAATACTTCCTGGAGATGAGAATGAACAGTTGGATGCGGCACGCGAGCGTGCTGGTGATGGCGCTGGTGTGTTCCGCTGCCTGGTCCCAGACTCCGGCGCCTGCGGCCACGGCGGCGGGGAGCGCAGAGGCGCAGGTCGCTGCCCGGTTCGCTGAAAAGTCGGGCGGGACGAAGCCCGACAAGGTCTTTACCAGCCTCGGCGGGCTCTACGAGGTGCTCATCGGCGGCGAACTGTATTACGTCGATGCCGGCGTGAATTTCGTGATCGCCGGACGCATGTTCGATGCGACCACGCGCGAGGACCTGACGCAGAAACGGCTGGACGTCGCGCTGAAGGTCGACTTCAAGTCGCTGCCGCTCGATCGCGCGATCAAGACGAAGCGGGGCGACGGGTCGCGCATCATGGTGACTTTCGAGGATCCGAACTGCCCCTACTGCAAGCGGCTGTGGCAGAACATGCAGGAGATGAAGAACGTGACGATCTACACGTTCCTCTATCCGATCCTGTCCGCAGAGTCGAACGAGAAGTCGCGGGCGATCTGGTGCTCGAAGGACCGGGCGGTGGCCTGGGACCAGTACATGGTCGGCGGCAAGGTTCCGGCAGCCGCGGCACCGGACTGCAAGAATCCGCTCGAGCAGAACATCGCGCTGGGACGTCAGCTGGGCATCACCGGAACGCCGACGATCGTCTTCGCGGACGGCTCCCGGGCGGCCGGGGCACTGCCGATCCCGATGATCGAGCAGCGCATCGCTGCCGCGAAGAAGTAGCTAGCGCTTCAGCAGGGCGTCGGGTGCAACGCCTTTGGGCGTGAGCACCCATGCGCTGCCCTCGTGCTTCTGCCGGCCGGCCTTCTCGCCGGCCTCCGCGCCGTAGCCCCAGAAATAGTCGAAGCGCAGCGGGCCGCGGATCGCGGTGCCGGTGTCCTGCGCCATCATCGGCCGCGCGAACGCGGCGCCGCTCGAAGGGTCCGTCGAGCTGAGCACGACCGGAACGCCGAGCGGGATGTGGCGAGAGTCCACCGCCAGCGACGCGCCCGGCGTCAGCGGCACGCCCAGGGCGCCCTTGGGTCCCGCGCCCGGATCCCCGAGCGGGAGTTCGCGGAAGAACACGAAGCTCGGGTTCTGCTCGAGCAGCTGGTTCAGGCGCTGCGGATTCCGCGCCACCCACCCCTTGATGCCCTGCATCGACGCCTGGTCGATCGTCAGTTCGCCCTGCTCGACGAGCCAGCGACCGATGGAACGATAGGGATGGCCGTTGTTTTCGCCATAGCCGAGTCGTGTCACCCGACCGTCCTCGAACTGCACGCGCCCCGATCCCTGCACCTGGAGGAAGAACGCGTCGATCGGATCGTCGACCCACAGCAGCTCCCGCCCGCGCAGTGCGTTGGTCGCGTTGATCTCGCGCCTGGAGGGATACGGCACGACTTTCCGGCCCTCGAGCTTTCCGCGCAGGCGCAGCCCCGACAGCTCCGGGTACACGCTTGCAAGGTCGACCACGATCAGGTCGTCCGGCACGCGGTAGATCGGCACCGGGTACTTCGGGGACGGCCGCCGGCTGCCCTTCAGCAGCGGCTCGTAGTAGCCGGTCACCAGGCCGGTGTCCCTCGAGTTTGCCTCCTTGCCGTCCAGCATCGAGACGGCACGTACGCGATGCACGTCGAACCCGGTGGCGAAGAAGCCGCGGATCGTGGCGGCTGAGCGCCTGTCGACCGTCGCGCTGCGCGCACAGGTATCCCGCCACGGCTCGCGCGCCCCGAGCGCTTCGCACGAGTGCAGGAACGCGCGCCAGGCCACGATCCAGTCTCCATCCGATGTGGCCGGCAGGCTCGCGAACGGCACGCGCTCGTAACGTGCCGCCGCGTCGCTCGTCGCGAGGGGAGCGGCCGACGCAGGCGGCGCTGCGACAGGGGACGACCGTGTCGATGGCGGCGCAGAGGCCTGCTTCGGCATGGCGGGCTTGTCGGTCGGCGCGCTCGCCGGGGGAGCGGCCGGCGGTGCCGCAGGCCGCGCCATCGGCGCAACCGCGGACGGCGGCGCGGGCTGCGCGACGGGAGGCCGTGGCGGCGCCTGCGGCGGCAGTGGCGGGGCCGAGGCGCAGCCGGCGAGCGCGGCTGCGACGGCGGGCAGGCACAGGCGCAGGTTCATCCTGCCGTGGCTTCTACAATGCGACATCCGTCCACCGTGTCCTGCCATGTTCTGGCTGCTGCTGGAAGCTGCACTCGCTCTCGGAATCTTCGTGCTCCTCGTCTGGTGGACGATGTTCCATCGCCCGCGGCGCAAGCCGGGGCGGGACCGCTGACGGCGGTCAGTGCAGCGTCCGCGGCATCGACAGCAGGAATTCCGGGATCGGCGCCTCGAAGCGCGTGCCGTCCTCGGCGACGCACTGGTAGCTTCCCCGCATCGAGCCGACGGGCGTCGCGATCGGGCAGCCGCTCGTGTACTCGAACGCCTCGCCCGGCTTCAGCACCGGCTGCTCGCCGACGACGCCGAGGCCCTGCACTTCATCGACCTTGTTGTTGGCGTCCGTGATGACCCAGTGCCGCGAGACGAGCTGGGCCGTCACGTCGCCGGTGTTGCGGATCGTCACCGTGTAGGCGAACAGGAACTTGTCCTCGTCCGGCGCGGAGTGCTCGGGGACGAACTGGGGTCGGACACTGACGGAGAACTCGTATTTGGGCATGGATCACAGAGAGCCGCGATGAGGCGACCCTTAGAATAAACGCTGTTCGAAGAGGTTCCGATGACGACTTCAAGCTACCGCATCGCTCCAAGCATCCTTTCCGCCGATTTCGCCCGCCTCGGCGAGGAGGTGCGGGCCGTGGTCGCCGCCGGCTCGGACTGGATCCACTTCGATGTCATGGACAACCACTACGTGCCGAACCTGACGATCGGCCCGCTCGTGTGCGAGGCGATCCGTCCGCACGTCGATGTTCCGATCGATGTGCACCTCATGGTGAAGCCCGTTGACCGCATCGTCGCCGATTTCGCGAAGGCGGGCGCCAATATCATCACGTTCCACCCCGAGGCTTCCGACCACGTCGACCGCACGCTCGCCCTGATCCGCGAAGCCGGCTGCAAGGCGGGCCTCGTGTTCAATCCCGCGACGCCGCTCGACATGATGGACCACGTGATGGACAAGCTCGATCTCGTGCTGCTGATGTCGGTGAATCCGGGCTTCGGCGGGCAGAAATTCATCCCGCAGGCGCTGGCCAAGCTCAGGCTGGCACGCGCCAGGGTGGACGACTACCAGCGCGAGACCGGGCGGCAGATCCTCGTCGAGATCGACGGCGGCGTGAAGACGGACAACATCGCCGAGATCGCGCGCGCCGGCGCGGATACCTTCGTCGCCGGCAGCGCGATCTTCGGCGCGCGGGATCCGGACGGCGGCTACCGCGGGGTGCTGAAGCAGCTGCGCGCGGCGCTCGAGGCTGCCTGATGCCGGTCGCAGCCCGCGGAGTGCTGATCGACCTCGACGGCACGCTGCTCGACACGGTTCCCGACCTCGCCGCTGCGGTCAACGCGATGCGGTCCGATCTCGGACGCGCGCCGCTGCCGGTCGAGCAGG
This sequence comes from Burkholderiaceae bacterium, assembly GCA_029883565.1. Classification (GTDB taxonomy): domain Bacteria; phylum Pseudomonadota; class Gammaproteobacteria; order Burkholderiales; family Burkholderiaceae_F; genus JAOUJD01. The sequence goes on along the minus strand of JAOUJD010000059.1, from coordinate 440 downwards.
TCGCGGCCTACGTGGGCAAGGGCGCGGACGTGCTGGTGCACCGGTCGCTGACCGAGGCGCTGGACGGGCGTGCCGAGCCGGCCGAGTTCGAGCGCGGCAAGGCATCCTTCTACATGCACTACCGGCGCGAGAACGGACGGCAGGCGGTCGTGTTTCCCGGGGTGCGTGACGCGATCGCGTTGCTGCGCGAGCGCGGGCTGGCGCTCGCCTGCGTCACCAACAAGCCGCGCGAGTTCACGGTCGAGCTGCTGCAACGGGTCGGGCTCGACGGCTTCGACGCGATCGTCACGGGTGACGACACCGTCGAGAAGAAGCCCCATCCCGCGCCGATGCTGCACGCCTGCCGGCTGCTGCATGTGCGGCCCGACGAAGCGGCGATGGTCGGGGATTCGGAAAACGACGTCCTGTCGGCGCGTGCGGCGGGCTGCCGGGTCATCGTC
>JAOUJD010000058.1 GCA_029883565.1 Burkholderiaceae bacterium | reverse complement strand
TCGACGACCTCCATGCGCTTCAGGGTGCGGATGCCGTCCGACGGGCTGCACTCGTTGCACGAGGCCACGTAGTAGACCCGGACGAAATAGCGCCGGATGCCGGCGAGGCTGGCGACGTCGCAAGCCGCCGTGCGCAAGGTGAACTGCGACGCGTCGTTCGACACGCGCAGCAGAGTCGGATCGTTGATGCACTGGGAGGCCTGCACGTAGACGCTGGTGGGTGCCACCTGCGCCGTCGTGACGGTGCGCGAACTGACACGCCGGATCGCCAGCACGTCGGTTCCCGCCACGCGGTTCGGCAGGCAGTTCAGTTCGACGACGCCTCCGGCCGGGTCGTCAAATCCCTGGAGCTGCGCGGGGTAGCGCGGAGGGATCGCGGTGGGCTGCCATCCGAGCTGGACGGCGTCCGCCGTGTTCCAGTTGCAGGGCGAGGGGTCGTTGAAGACGGTGTCCGAGGGTGGCAGGAAGGTGCCGTAGAACCCCGCGTGGCGGACGTCGTCGCCGATGATGTCGGCGGCGAAGCGGCTGTTTTCCACCAGCCTGCTCACGCGGTCGAGCTCGCCCCGTCCGCTCGACGTCTGCGAGAAGACTGTCGCGAGCACGGTGAGCACGATCAGGCTGATGGTCAGCGCGACCATCAGCTCGATCAGGGAGAAGCCGGAAGCAGCCCGGCGGGCGCGCATCGGAAGTGGCCTCAGCTGTTGAGGACGCCGAGGCGGACCGGCATCACCATCACGCGCCGCTGGTTCTCGTTGCCGAAGAGGTCGCGTCCGCAGCCGTTGGGGGCGAAACCGGTGTCGACCAGCGGTGCGGGACCCGCGCTCATCCCCTGCCACGCGATCGCGACGGCGTGGATCCGGTTGAAGGCGTCGATCTCGTAGACGCATCCGATGGCGCCCACCAGCACGCCGGCGTTGCGCGTGTCGATCTGCTCGTTCGTTCCCGCGAGCAGCTGGCTCCACTCGCAACGGTCGCGCTCGGCGAGCGGGGCGGTCGGGTTGCAGACGACAGTCGAGGTCGTGGTCGTCCCGCCGCCGGTCGTCGTGACATATCCGGTGACTCCGGCGTTGCCGGTCACGTAACCGGCGACGTTGGCGCGGTTCGCCTCGATGCGCGAGACCATGTCCTGCAGCAGCATCACCGCCTGCGTGCGCTGCGTGGCCTCCACTTCGGCGACGAAGGAACGCGATACCAGGCCGGCGACGCCGAGCAGGCCGAACGCGACCACCACGACGGTGACCATTGCTTCGACCATCGCGAAGCCGGCAACCAGGCGGAAGCGGAGGCTGTTCATGTCAGGCCGCGCAGAAAGCCTTGGTCGAGCGGGACAGGCCCGAGGCATCGATCCGGACGATGCGCCCGGACAGATTGCCGCCGGTCGGCGGGCAGATCTGGAAGTTGCCGACGGTGACGAGCGACGCGCGCCCGCTGCCGTCGAACGTCAGTGTCCCCGGGGCCGCGGCGAAGTCGACCTGTCCGGTGAGGGCGGCGCGCGTGCGCAGTACGGTTCCGGCGGCACTGACCGTCCAGCCGTTGGCCCACAGTCCGCCGACAGGCGCGACCACGACGTCGTCGTTACGCTTCACGGCCTCGCTGCGCGCGAAGTCGAGATCGGCGACGAGGTCGAAGGCGGCGCCGCGGATCTGCGTGGACTGGTTGAGCCACACGAAGCTCGAGGCGCTGACGCCCGCGAGGATCGCCATGATCGCCATCACGATGATCATCTCGACCAGCGTGAAGCCGCGTTGAACCTTTGCGCGCGCCGTTAGCGTGTTCATGGGTTCTCCTACCAGCAGCGGGTGGCTGCCGCCCCCTTGGTTCCGGTCTGGTTGATCGTCATCGCGCCGCAGCGGTCGGTCGCCTGCGGGCCGCTGGGCGTGGCCGTCACGGTGAACGTGGCGGGGGGGCCCGCGGTGGTGACGACCGCGATCGTGTAGCGGTTGGCGATGTCGGCAGGCGGGGTCATGTTGAGCGCGGCAACGGTGTCCGCGTACGCCCGCCTCGACAGGAAGAACTGCGCCTGCCGGCTGGCCACGTCGCTGATGAAGGCCTGCGCGGAGGAGCGGTAACCGCGCTGGACGTACTCGCTGTAGTTCGGAATGGCGATGGCGGCGAGGATGCCGATCACGACCATGATCACGATGAGTTCGATCAGCGTGAAGCCGCGCTCGCGCTGCCGTGCAATCAGTTTGTTAGTGCTGACCAGCATTTCGTGCCGTGCTCTCTTGCCTGTTGAGTCACTCTTCGGCGGGCGCGGCAGCAGTTTTCAACCGAGGCTGACGAACGGCTGACGACCGCCGCCGGATGCGCACTTCCCATGGCTCGAATTCTCCGTTTCGGCGGAACTCACCAATCCGGCGAATAGGGCGGCTTTCCGAGCGCTGGTCTCAGAGGGAAGAGGACCGTGCGCCGCTCGTCGGCGGGAAGCCGCCGCACGGGGTGGCGGGCGCACGGACAGCCGTCCGAACGGACGGCAGCGCGTGGTCTGGGTACGAAGACTCTTTTCGGCGACGAGCGGTCAGGCGGCTGCCTTGGCGGCGACCGCGTTGCCAGCGCGCGAGTGCGCCTTGCGGTCAAGGAAGCGGCTGATCCACTGGCCGGTGGCGACGACCTTCGCGAAGTCGATGCCGGTGTCGATGCCGAGCCCGTCGAGCAGATACAAGACGTCCTCGGTGGCGACGTTGCCGGTCGCGCCCTTCGCATATGGACAGCCGCCCAGCCCGGCGACGCTGGTATCGAACGTGGCGATGCCCATTTCCAGGCAGGCGTACACATTGGCCGCTGCCATGCCGTACGTATCGTGGAAGTGACCGCTCACGGCGCGGATGTCGTAGATGGCGAGCACGGCTTCCATCGCTCGCTTCGTCTTCTCCGGCGTGCCGACGCCGATGGTGTCCGCGACCCCGATGTCATCGACGCCGATATCCTTCATGCGCTGCGCGACGTACGCCACCGCGGACGGCGTGACTTCGCCCTGGTAGGGGCATCCGAGCGCAACGGAAATCGCGCCGCGCACGCGCATGCCGTGGCGATGCGCAGCCTCCGCCACCGGCCGGAAGCGCTCGACCGACTCGGCGATCGAGCAGTTGATGTTCTTCTGCGAGAACGCCTCGCTGGCGGCGCCGAACACGACGATCTCATCGGCCCTGGCGGCGAGCGCGCCCTCGAAGCCCTTCATGTTGGGCGTCAGCACCGAATACACGACCCCGGGCTTGCGGCGGATACGGGCCATCACTTCGGCGGCATCCGCCATCTGCGGCACCCACTTCGGCGACACGAAGGACGTGACCTCGATGTTGCGGAAACCCGCGTCGGCGAGGCGATCCACCAGTTCGACCTTCACGTCGGCCGGAATCATCTGCTTTTCGTTCTGCAGGCCGTCGCGAGGCCCCACATCCACGATCGAAACCTTGCCTGGCAATGCCATCAGTACCCCCGCTTCCAGTCGACGACGCCGCCCACCGGCTCGCCACGTTCCAGGGAACGGATTTTATGCGCCACCTGTCGCACCGAATCCTCCAGCAGCGTCACGCCGGAGACGTGAGGAGTCACGGTGACGCGCGGGTGCGACCAGAACGGATGTTCGGCGGGCAGCGGTTCGACGGCGAACACGTCGAGCGTCGCCCCGGCGAGCTTGCCGGCATCGAGCAGCGCGAGCAGGTCGGCCTCGTCGAGGTGCGCGCCGCGCGCGAGGTTGACGACATGCGCGCCATCCGCGAGCCGCTCGAGGTGCTCGCGACGCAGGATGCCTGTGGTGTCGGCCGTCAGCGGCAGCGTGTTGACCAGGATCTGCAGCCCGGTCAGGAATGCCGGGAGTTCCGCCGGGCCGGAGTACGCGCGCACGGCGCCGGACTCATGCCGCGTGCGCGCATAGCCGCGGACCTGGAAGCCCTGCTCGACCAGCGCCCTTGCGACGGCGCCGCCGATCGCGCCGAGGCCGAGGACGCCGACCGTGACCTCGGCGGGCGCGAACGGCCGGCGCGGCGCCCACTGCCGCTGCGCCTGCCGCTGCGCGTATTCCTCGAAGCGATACGCGTAGCGCAGGGCCACCGCCAGCGCGTACTGCGCCATAGGCCCGGCCATGCCGGCATCCTCGAGTCGAATCAGCGGCACCGATCGCGGGAACGTGGCCATCGCGGCCAGCGCGTCGATGCCGGCGCCGAGATTGAAGACTGCCTTCAGCCGGCTCTGCTCGAGGAAGAAGGACGGATGCGGCCGCCACACCAGCGCGTAGTCGGCCGGCGTGGCGGTGTCGTCGGCCGTCTCCCGTTCGGCGTCGCGCGTCGTCACGTCCGCCTCCGGCAGCTCCTCCTGCACGCGCGCCGACCACTTCGACAAAGCGGCAGCGCCAAGGGCGATGACGATGCGGGGCTTCATCGCGCCCGGTTCACGCCGTCTCGATGCGGACCAGCTCGGCGCCTTCGTCGACCTGGTCGCCGACGGCGAACAGCACCTCGGCGACCACGCCGTCCGCGGGCGCGACGATGGTGTGCTCCATCTTCATCGCTTCCATCACGAGCAGCGGCGCGCCGCGCTCGACGCGCGCCCCCGCGATCGTGGAAATGGCAATCACCTTGCCGGGCATCGGCGCCGTCAGCCGGCCGGTCGCCGCATCGCCGCCGGTCGATTGAGCGATCGCATCGAACAGCGCCAGCACGCGGTGCCGGCCATGCGCGAACAGGTGCAGCTCGTCGCCTGCGCGAACGACGTCCCCGACCAGTGCGTGGCCGCCGAAGCGGATGCCGATCCGGGTGCCATCGACCGCGCTGAGGGCGAGCGGCGTATCCGCATCGTCGTGATGGAACATGTAGCCGTCGCGCGTGTACTCGAGGTCGACGTCATGCACGCCGCGCTCAGACTTCAGGGTCAGGGTGCGCACGTAATGCGTGTTCAGGCGCCAGCCCTGTGCCGACCCCCAGGGGTCGGCACTCGCGCCGGCGTTCTCGTCGGCCAGCACGCGCGCGCAGGCGAACGCGAGCCACTCGTTCGGCACCCCTTCACTCCGGTCCGCGTCCGGGAACAGGTGCGCCCGCTCCCGCTCGATCAGGCCGGTGTCGAGTTCGGCGCGGGCGAAGGCCGGATTGGCCACCAGGCGCGACAGGAAGTCCACGTTGTTCGCCACCCCGACGATGTGAAAGTCCGCCAGGGCGCCCCGCAGCCGCGCCAGCGCGTGCGAGCGGTCCGTACCCCAGACGATCAGCTTGGCGATCATCGGGTCGTAGTGCGGCGTGATGCTGTCGCCCTGGCGCACACCACTGTCGATCCGCACGGAAGCCGGCGGCGTTTCCGATTGCCCGCCGAACTCGACGGCGTCCGGCAGCGCAAGGTGCAGCAGGCGGCCGGTTGCCGGCAGGAAGCCGGCGTCGGGGTTCTCGGCGTAGATCCGCGCCTCGATCGCATGGCCGCGGATCGAGAGCGATTCCTGGCTGACTGGCAGCGGCTCGCCCGCGGCAACCCGCAACTGCCATTCGACCAGGTCGAAACCGGTGATCATCTCGGTGACCGGATGCTCGACCTGCAGTCGCGTGTTCATCTCCATGAAGAAGAAGTGGCCCGTCGGATCGGCGATGAACTCGACCGTCCCGGCGCCGACGTAGCCGACCGCCCGGGCCGCGGCCACCGCGGCTTCACCCATCGCGCGCCGCCGCTCGGGCGTCATTCCAGGCGCCGGCGCCTCCTCCAGCACCTTCTGATGCCGACGCTGCACCGAGCAGTCGCGCTCGAACAGGTACACCGCGTTGCCGTGCGTGTCCGCGAACACCTGGACCTCGATGTGGCGCGGCCGCTCGACGTACCTCTCGATCAGCACGCGCTCGTCGCCGAAGGCCGCGAGCGCCTCGCGCTTGCAGGAGGCAAGGGCGGCGGGAAACTCGGATGCCGCGGACACCACGCGCATCCCCTTGCCGCCGCCACCGGAACTGGCCTTGATCAGCACCGGGTAGCCGATCGCATCGGCCTGCGCCTGCAGAAATGCGGGCTCCTGGCGGTCGCCGTGATAGCCGGGCACGAGCGGCACCTGCGCGCGCTCCATCAGGGCCTTGGCCTCGCTCTTGTTCCCCATCGCATGGATGGCGAAGGGCGGCGGTCCGACGAACGTGATGCCGGCGTCGGCCAGCGCCTGCGCGAACGAAGCGTTTTCCGAAAGGAAACCATAGCCAGGGTGCACGGCGTCCGCACCGAGCGAACGGGCGGCGTCGATGATCAGGTCGCCGCGCAGGTAGCTGTCGCGAGCCGCCTCGGGGCCGAGGCGGACCGCCTCGTCCGCCATCGCGACGTGCCGGCTGGTGGCATCGGCGTCCGAGTACACCGCCACCGTGCGCACTCCCATGCGGCGCGCGGTGGTGATCACGCGGCATGCGATCTCGGCGCGATTCGCGATCAGCAGTTTCTTGAACATGGCGTCATTTCTTCCGGTTTCGTGACAGGTCCGGCGTCGTTTCCGGGATGAGTTTGAAGTAGCCCTGAGCGGGGTCAAGCAGCGCGTCCGCGCGCGGCGGAACGCCGCGCATCAAGCCTTCGGGCATCGCTCCATCGCCGGAAGCGGCAATTCTCGCCGGTCCACGCCCCGCGCCTCATCGGGATGCACCCGGCACGTCGCTTCCGGTGCCGAACAGCCGGCGTCCGATGCGGATGATGAAGCGAAAGATCCTGGGCAGCAGCCACGCGGCGAGACCGACCATCACCACCACGACAGCCAGCGCGACCAGCGGGTACGTCAGCACCAGCCATAGCAGGCCCAGCGTGGAAAGGTCCTCCGCCACCGACAAGCCGAGATTGGAGAAGGGCTCGGGGGACGTGTTCGCGGCGGCCCGTGTCCCGGCCTTCGTGAAGTGGCTGGTCGCCGCCAGCGAGCCTCCGAGGATGGCGGCCACCGTCGTCCAGGCCGCGCCGTCGAGTCCGCCGAGGACACCGGCGGCCAGGGCCGCGCCGGCCGGGATCCGGATGAACGTCTGGAGCGCATCCCACACGGTGTCCACGCCGGGGATCTTGTCCGCGACGAACTCCACCAGGACCATTGCGGCCGCCGCGCCGAGCACCCACGGGTGCTGCAGGATTGCGAGGCCCGGCGGCAGGTCGACCCAGCCGGCGTAGCCGACGAGGCCAACGACGAGCAGCACCGCGTACAGCCGGATACCGCTGGCGAAGCCGAGCACGGCCGCCAGCGCGATCAGTTGGGCGAGGTCTAGGGCCTCCATCGCAGACCGGTCCTTGTCAGTGCCTGCCCGTGCCGCACGGCGCGCCCGGCCGCCCGCAGCACGGCAGGCTGGATGATCCGGTCGGGCGAACCCGCGCCGCGCTGCGACGCGCAGGAGCGAAGTGCTTCACATTTCCTCGTCATCGCCCTGGTTCGCGGCTGCGTCGTGCTCGGTGACCCAGCGCGGCTTGCGCTTTTCCAGGAACGAGGCGATTCCTTCGCGCCCGTCGGCGCTGCAGCGGATTGCCGCGATCCGCTCCGCCGTGTAGGCGACAACGGCGTCGTCAACCGGCCGGAACGCGAGATCGCGCACCAGCCGCTTCGCTGCGGCGACGGCTTCCGAGCTCGTCAGCATCAGGGCCTCGAGCAGCTCGTCGATCGCCGCATCGAGGTCCTGCAGCGGCACGACGCTGTGCACGAGTCCGATCCGCGCCGCCTCCGCCGCGTCGAACTTTTCCGCGGTGAGGAAGTAGCGGCGCGCGTGGTTCGGCCCGATCGCGCGCAGGACGTAGGGCGCGATCGTCGCCGGAATCAGGCCGAGTTTCGTTTCCGTCAGGCAGAACTCTGCGTTGCCCGATGCGATGGCGATGTCGCACACGGCGACGAGGCCCATGCCGCCGGCGAATGCCGCGCCATGGACGCGCGCGATCACGGGCTTCGGGCATTCGTGGATGGTGCGCAGCATGACGGCGAGCTTCAGCGCATCGGTCCGGTTTTCCTCGTTCGAGTACTGCGCCATGCGCCGCATCCAGTCGAGGTCGGCTCCGGCGCAGAACGCCGGTCCCTCTGCCGCCAGCACGATGGCGCGAATCGCCGGATCGGCGCCGAGAGCCAGGAACGCGTCGGTCAGTTCGGCGATGGTCGTTTCGTTGAACGCATTGCGCACCTCGGCGCGAGTCATCCAGACGACTGCGACGCTGTGCGAAATGCTGATCTTCAGGTTCGAGGGCATGCGATCTTCCCGGGGTCGAGGGATGGCAGGGTCAGTGGATCCGCGACGGGGACGAGGCGAGCGGCGGCGCGCTCATCGCGCTCTTGAGACGCGCGGCGAGGAACGCATCGACTTCGGCGAGCGCGCCGGCGCGGGCGGCTGGATTTCCGCCGACGTGGACACCCTCGCGACTGACGCCCCCGCGCACGTCCAGGCGCAGGCGCACCGGCTGGGTGCTGTCGAAGCCGTGGTAGCTGTCGGAATAGAGGTGGACCGCGAGATCGGCGTCGGGCTGCGAGCGCAGGGTGCGCTCGGCGAGCTCGATGCAGCGCGCCGGCGGAGTCCAGTCGTCCTTCTCGCCGAGCAGCATCAGCACGGGCGTCCGGAGACGAAAGCTCTCCTTGAGCGCCGCCGCGCAACCCGGGTAGAACACGACCGCGCCGGCGAGCGGCTGCGCATGGAACGGGCGGCTGGCGTTGATCGCGGACAGGGTCGTTGTCGCGCCGTGCGACCAGCCCAGCATCAGGATCCCCCGCGGATCGACGTCCGGATGCTTCGCCAGCCATTCGACGGCCGCGATCGCATCGCCCCGGCGCGTCTCCACGGTGATGCCGCGCTGCCTGCCCGGCACCGCGCAGATCGACCCGCTGCCACGCGAGCCGAAGCTGTCAGGCAGGAGCACGTGAAAGCCCGCCTTGTTCAGCCTCGTCACGTAGTCCGGGTAGCGGGAGTCGAAGACCTTGCCGTCGCGGCCGTAGAGCCCGCCGCAGCCGTGCAGCGCGACGATCGCGGGGCCTGTCCCTGCGCCGGGGCGCGGCATCCAGTGCGCGGTGAGCTGCGTGCCGTCCGGCGCCTGGATCTGCACGCGCTCGGCACGTGCGAGCGGAGCGGCCAGCACGAGCAGCGTCGCGAGTGCCGCCGGGAGAGAGCGACTGTTCATGGGACTGCGATCCGCTTCGCGACTTCCTCGAGCATCACTTCGGTTGCGCCGCCGCCGATTGCGAGCACCCGCGCATCGCGCACCAGCCGTTCGATGGCGCTTTCGCGCATGTAGCCCATGCCGCCGTGGAACTGCTGGCACGCATACGTCACTTCGTTCACGAGTTCGCCCGTCAGGGCCTTCAGCATCGAGATCTCGGCCACGGCGTCGCGCTGTCCGTCGACCATCCACGCGCAGTGGTACAGCAGCTGCCGGGCGGCCTGCACGCGGGCCGCCAGCATCGACAGGCGCTGGCGGACCGCCTGCTTGTCCCATAGCGTCGCGCCGAACGCCTTGCGCTCGTTGACGTAGCGCAGCGTCAGGTCGAGGGCCGTCAGGCAGTGGCCGACCGCCATGCTGGCCAGCGCGATCCGTTCGGTCTGGAAGTTCCGCATGATCGCGTAGAAGCCGCGGTGCTCCTCGCCGAGGAGGTTGGCCGCCGGCACCCGGCAGTCCTCGAATACCAGTTCCGCGGTGTCCGACGCCAGCCAGCCGCTCTTCTTCAAGGCGCGCCCGACGGTGAAGCCCGGCGTACCGCGCTCGACCGCGAAGATCGAGATGCCGCGCGAGCCCTTCGCCAGCGGATCGGTGCGGGCGGCCACGAACACGAGGTCCGCCAGCACGCCGTTGGTGATGAACATCTTGCTGCCGTTGATCACCCAGTGATCGCCGTCGCGCTCTGCGCGGGTGCGCAGCGACGCCACGTCCGAGCCGGCGTCCGGTTCGGTCACCGCGACCGCGGTGATCAGCTCGCCGCGATGGATCGCCGGCAGCCAGCGCATCTTCTGCGCCGCAGATCCGGCGTTCAGCAGGTGCGGGCTCGCCATGTCCGTATGCACGAGCACGGTGATGACGAAGCCGCCCGATGTCGAGCGGGACAGCGCCTCCTGGAACACGACGTTCGTGATGACGTCCGTGTCGGAGCCGCCGTATTCCGAGGGCGCGGTCATGCCGAGCCAGCCGAGCGCGCCCATCGTCTTCAGCACGTCGCGCGGCGTGTAGCCCTGCTCGTCCCACTCGAGCGCGTGGGGCTCGACCTCCTGCTGCAGGAAGCGCTCGACCTGGCGGCGCAGCTCCGCGTGCTCGGGGCGGGTGTAGATCGTGTCGATCATCGCGCAGTGGCGGCGAAGTCGGCGGTCGTCACATCCGGAACACGCCGAAGCGTGTTTCCGGGACCGGCGCGTTCAGCGCCGCCGACAGGCCGAGCGCCAGGCACATGCGGGTATCGAGCGGGTCGATCACCCCGTCGTCCCAGAGGCGCGCGCTGGCGTAGTACGGATGGCCCTGGCGTTCGTACTGTTCGAGGATCGGTCGCTTGAACGCGGCCTCGTCCTCGGCACTCCACTTCTGGCCCCTGGCCTCGATGTTGTCGCGCCGGACCGTCGCCAGCACGCTGGCCGCCTGCTCGCCGCCCATCACGCTGATGCGCGCATTCGGCCACAGCCAGAGGAAGCGCGGGCCGAAGGCGCGGCCGCACATGCCGTAGTTGCCTGCACCGAAGCTGCCGCCGATGATCACCGTGAACTTCGGCACCTGCGCGCAGGACACCGCGGTCACCATTTTCGCGCCGTGGCGCGCGATGCCCTCGTTCTCGTACTTGCGTCCGACCATGAAGCCGGTGATGTTCTGCAGGAACACGAGCGGCACCTTGCGCTGGCAGCACAGTTCGATGAAGTGCGCGCCCTTCTGGGCGCTTTCGGAAAACAGGATGCCGTTGTTCGCGATGATGCCGACCGGCATGCCCTCGATCCACGCGAAGCCGGTGATCAGCGTCGAGCCGAAGCGTGCCTTCCATTCGTCGAACTCGGAGGCGTCGACGATGCGACCGATCACCTCGCGCACGTCGTACGGCTTGCGGGTGTCGGTCGGGATCACGCCGTAGAGCTCGTGCGGGTCGAGTTTCGGCGGCCGCGGCGCGCGCAGCAGCTGCGGCGAAGGCTTCACGTAGTTGGTGGTCGCGAGGATGCGGCGGGCGAGTGCCAGCGCGTGCGCGTCGTTGGCGGCCAGATGGTCCGCAACCCCGGACAGTCGCGTGTGCACGTCGCCGCCACCGAGATCCTCGGCGCTGACCACCTCGCCGATCGCGGCCTTCACCAGCGGCGGGCCGCCGAGGAAGATCGTTCCCTGGTTCGCGACGATGATCGACTCGTCGCTCATGGCCGGGACGTAGGCGCCGCCGGCGGTGCAGGATCCCATGACGACGGCGATCTGGGGAATGCCGGCCGCCGACATGGTCGCCTGGTTGAAGAAGATGCCCCCGAAGTGATCGCGGTCGGGGAAGACGTCGTCCTGGTTCGGCAGGTTGGCCCCGCCGGAGTCGACGAGGTAGATGCAGGGCAACCGGTTCTCGCGCGCGATCTCCTGGGCCCGCAGGTGCTTCTTCACCGTCATCGGGTAATACGTCCCGCCCTTGACCGTGGCGTCGTTGCACACGATGACGCACTCGCGGCCAGCGACACGCCCGACGCCGGTGATGATCCCCGCCGACGGCGCCGCGTCGTCGTACATGCCGTAGGCGGCGAGCTGGGACAGTTCGAGAAACGGCGTGCCCGGGTCGAGCAGCATCTGGACCCGGTCGCGCGGCAGCAGCTTGCCGCGCGCAGCGTGCTTGGCACGCGCTTCGGCTCCGCCGCCGACCGCGACGGCGTTGACCTTCTCCTTCAGGTCCGCCACAAGCGCCTGCATCGCCTCCGCGTTGCCGCGAAAGTCCGCGCCGCGGGGGTTCAGTCGTGTCTCCAGGATCGTCATGGTAGGTGTCGGCGTTGTTGTCCGTCGGCGCCCGGACGGGGCACGCGGAAGCGGTTCGCAGGCCGAATGGTAGTGCGAAGCGAGTCGGCGGCGCTCACGGCGAGGTGGTGGCCAGGTGCGGACCGGGTGCCGGCGGGTGTCGCCTGAAGTGCCTGGCCGCCAGGGCGAGCGCCACGAGCTGAAGCAGGGCGGAAAGGTAGAAAGGAGCCCCGATGCGCCAGTCGCCGGCGGGCAGGCGACTGACCTCTGCCAGCAGCGGCGTGCCCAGCATCGGCGCGATGACGGCCATCAGGCTTGCGAGCGACGACAACGATCCCATTGCGAGACCCTGGGCCCTCGGGTCGGCCGCCTTGGACACGATCGCGTTCAGTCCGGGACCGACGGCGAACGCGAGCAGGTTGGCGCCGATGATCGCGTACATCATCCAGCCCTGGGTCGCCAGACCGTAGAGGACGTAGGCGATCAGCCCGGAGACCATGCCGCCCATCACGACCGAGCGCTCGCCCAGTCTCTTCAGCAGAATCCCGAGCAGCAATCCCTGCATGACCGCGCTGGCCAGTCCGACGACGAACAGGGACAAGCCGTTTTCGCGCGGACCCCACCCGAAGCGGAACCCCGTGTACAGCACCCAGGTGCCGTGCAGGATGAACTGGGCGAGAGTCACGAAGGCGATCACGGCCACCAGGACGCCGACGCTGCGCAGGCGCGCGAGTCCGGCGAGCGAGGAGAACGGGTTCGCCTTGCGCCAGGCGATTGGCTTGCGGCGCTCCGGCGGGAGCGACTCGGGCAGCACGAACAGCCCGTAGGCCGCGTTCACGAGCGACAGCGCGGCTGCGACGAAGAACGGCAGGCGCACGTCCAGGCTTCCCAGTGCGCCCCCGATGGCCGGTCCGACGATGAAGCCGATGCCGAAGGCGGCGCCGATCTGGCCGAAGCTCTTCGCGCGCCGGTCCGGGCTGGTGATGTCGGCGACGTACGCGTTCGCGACCGAGAAGTTGGCCGCCAGGGCGCCGCCGAGGACGCGGGTGGCGAGCAGCGCGGGCAGGGACGTGACGATGGCGGACAGGAAGAACATCGTGCCCAGCCCGGCGATCGACGCCAGGAGCACGGGACGCCGGCCGAAGCGGTCGGACAGCGCGCCCAGCAGGGGCGAGCACAGGAACTGCGAGAGTCCGAACGTCACCATCAGCGCGCCGTACCAGTAGGTCTGCGCATCGCGCGTGGTGGTGAACTCGCCGACCAGCACCGGGATCACCGGCAGCAGCAGGCCGATGCCCATCACGTCGATGAGCACGGTGATCAGGATGAATGCGATGGCCGGCTGCCGGCGCACGTCAGTGCCTCCGGGGAGTGGGGGCGGGCTGGTCCGATCGGTGCCCGGACCGCGG
>JAOUJD010000302.1 GCA_029883565.1 Burkholderiaceae bacterium | reverse complement strand
CGCCGCCGCGCTGGCGGTCCAGCAGGTGCTGGCGCGGGACGCCCTGGTTGAACGCTGCGCGCGCCAGGGCCGGCGCCTGCGCGAGGCGCTCGACGCCGCCTTTCGCGAGAACCCGCACGTCGGCGAGGTGCGGGGCCGGGGGCTGTTCCAGGCGATCGAACTGGTGGCCGACCGCGCGATCAAGGCGCCCTTCGACCCGAAGCTGAAGCTGCACGCGCGCATCAAGAAGGCGGCGATGGACCTCGGCCTGATGACCTATCCGATGGGCGGCACGATCGACGGCGCGCGCGGCGACCACGTCCTCCTCGCCCCGCCGTTCATCATCACGGACGACGAGCTGGACGTGCTGGTCGAACGGCTCGTGCGGGCGGTCGATGGCGCGGTTGCATCGGCCCTGAAGCAAGTGGTGTAAGCCCCAAGGCAAGCTGCCTTGCGCCCAATCCCCGCGGGGCGTAAGGTATTTGGTTCCCAGCAGCCGTTCCGAAAAGAAGAGGAGATGGGTCATGAAGTTGTTCCGTGTATCGATGTGCACGACCGCGCTTGTCGCGGCATTCGTGGCGACGGCCGCGCTTCCGCAGGCAGCGAGCGCCCAGCAACAGCGTTTCATCACCGTCGGCACCGGCGGCGTGACCGGCGTCTATTACCCGGCGGGCGGCGCGATCTGCCGTCTGGTGAACCGTGATCGCGCGAAGCACAACCTGCGCTGCTCGGTCGAGTCGACGGGCGGCTCCGTCGCCAACGTGAACCTGCTGAAGTCGGGCGAGATCGAATTCGGCGTCGCGCAGTCGGACGTGCAGTACAACGCCACCAAGGGCCTCGCGCAGTTCCAGAAGGACGGCGCGATGGGCGACCTGCGCGCGGTCTTCGCGCTGCACCCGGAGCCCTTCACCGTCGTGGCGCGCAAGGAGTCCAACATCACCAAGTTCGAGGACTTCAAGGGCAAGCGATTCAACGTCGGCAATCCCGGTTCGGGCACGCTGGCGTCGATGAACGAACTGCTGGCGGCGATGGGATGGAAGATGAGCGACTTCGGCCTCGCCTCCGAGCTGCGTCCCGATGAGCATGGTCCCGCGCTGTGCGATGGCAAGATCGACGGGTTCTTCTATGCGGTCGGCCATCCGTCCGCCAACATCCAGGATCCGACCACGATCTGCGGCGCCAAGCTCGTGCCGCTGACCGGCCCTGCGGTCGACAAGCTGGTCAAGGACAAGCCGTACTACGCCACCGCGACGATCCCGGGCGGCATGTATCCGAACAACCCGCAGCCGACGGCCACGTACGGCGTCCAGGCCACGGTGGTCAGCTCGGCCAAGGTGCCGGCCGACGTCATCTATGCGGTGACCAAGGCGGTCTTCGACAACCTCGACGAGTTCAAGAAGCTGCACCCGGCGCTTGCCCACCTGAAGCCGGAAGACATGATCAAGAACGGCCTCTCGGCGCCGCTGCATGACGGCGCCGCGCGCTACTACCGCGAGAAGGGCTGGATCAAGTAGGACGGCCCGCGAGGCGGTTCACCCACCGGCTCGCAACGAGGCTAAAGTTCGACGGGCGGCCTTGATGGCCGCCCGTTTCGTTTTCCGGAGGGGCTCGTGAGCATCAAGAAGACCGAAGAAGAACTGGGACCGACGGCTGAGCTGGAACTGGGCGAAACGGACGTCAGCCAGCTGGCGAAGGACACCGACCTCGGTGGGCGCACCGCCACCGGCTGGATCGGTGCCGTGATGATGGCGCTCGGTCTCGGATGGGTGGCGTTCCAGCTCTGGTACGCCTCGCCCGTGCCGTTCGCACTGGGTTTCGGCGTGTTCAACGACACGGAAGCGCGCTCGATCCACCTCGCGCTCGGATTGTTCCTTGCGTTCCTGGCGTTTCCGGCGTTCCGGAACTCGCCGCGCGACCGCGTGCCCGTTCTCGACTGGGTGCTCGCGTTTGCCGCCACGGCCACGGTGCTCTACCTGATCGTCTTCTACCGCGAGCTGGCCCTGCGGCCCGGCAACCCGACCGAGCTCGACGTCATGGTCGGTGGCCTCGGCTTGCTGTTGCTGCTCGAGGCGACGCGGCGCGCGGTCGGGCTGCCGATGGCGATCCTCGCGGTGCTGTTCCTGGCCTACGTCATGGCCGGCCCGCACCTGCCGGACGTGATCGCGCACAAGGGCGCGTCGATTCCGCGCGTGGTGTCGCACATGTGGATGGTGACCGAGGGCGTGTTCGGCATCGCGCTGGGCGTGTCCGTCAGCTTCATCTTCGTGTTCGTGCTGTTCGGAACCCTGCTCGACCGCGCGGGCGGCGGGAACTACATGATGCAGGTGAGCTTTGCGCTGCTCGGTCACCTGCGCGGTGGCCCGGCCAAGGTCGCCGTCGTGTCATCGGCGCTGAACGGCCTGATTTCCGGCTCCTCGGTCAGCAATGTCGTGTCGGGAGGCATCTTCACGATCCCGCTGATGAAGCGCTCGGGCTACGGCGGGGTCAAGGCCGCGGCGATCGAAACCTCGTCCTCGGTCAACGGCCAGATCATGCCGCCGGTGATGGGCGCGGCCGCCTTCCTGATGGTCGAGTATGTCGGCATCCCGTACTCGGACATCATCAAGCACGCCTTCATTCCCGCCGTCATCAGCTACATCGCACTCTTCTACATCGTGCACCTCGAGGCCCTGAAGCTCGGCCTGGAGCCGACGGCGCGCGAGCGCAAGCGCTCGATGCGGGACCGGTTGCAGTCGTGGGGCCTGGGGCTGACCGGCAGCGCGGCGGCGATGGGAGTGATCTACTACGTGGCCATCGGCGCACAGGCTCTGTTCGGCGAGGCGGCGCCGTACGTCCTCGCCGCGCTGTTGTCAGCGCTGTACATCTACAGCGTATGGGTCGCCGCCAGGCAGCCCGACCTGCCGACCGAGATCGACGTCAACAACCCCGTGCTGCCGCCGACGTGGCCGACCGTGAAGGCCGGCCTGCACTTCCTGCTGCCGGTCGGCGTGCTGATCTGGTGCCTGATGGTCGAGGAGATGTCGCCCGGCCTGTCCGCGTTCTGGGGCGTGACCACCCAGATCATCTTGATGGCGACGCAGCGCCCGCTGATCGCGCTGTTCCGCCGCAGGCCGGACGTGGCGCAGGAAACCGTGGCGGGACTGAAGGACGTGGTGGCCGGCTGCAACGACGGCGCGCGCAACATGATCGGAATCGCGGTGGCGACGGCGTGCGCGGGCATCATCGTCGGCGCGATCACGCTGACCGGCCTCGGCCTGCGGATGACGGACTTCGTCGAGTTCGTGTCGCAGGGCAATGTCCTCGTGATGCTGCTGTTC
>JAOUJD010000057.1 GCA_029883565.1 Burkholderiaceae bacterium | reverse complement strand
ATCGAGTGCGCTGGAAAGCGCGATGTTATCCGAGGGCCGGAGCCTGAGCGGGTCAGCTGCGTCGTCTGGCATTTCGGCCGCCGGCCGCGGAAGAACCACTGCCGGCCACCCGGCTTGCTTTCGCAACTCACTTGCCGCATAACAGCGGCCTCCACCACGCCACCCGTCCCGACGCCGATCCGATCCGCCTGCATGGCCAAGCCGACCTCCAAGGTGCTCGTCATCAACGACGAACCGTTGATCCTCAGGGAACTCCTGAAGGGGCTCAACGCCGCGGCGCGTTCGCTCGAGAACCCGTTCGGGATCTCCTTCGTCGGCGCGCTGACCGCAAGGGAAGGCCTGGCGCTGATCGAGCGCGACGGCGACGTGCAGATCGCGGTGGTCGACGACCGGCTTTATGCCGCACCAGACGCCAAGGCCGGCAACGGCCGGAAGGTCGACGGCAAGCGCAGCCTCCAGGTGTCGGCGATCAAGCTGGTGCAGAAGATCACCGCGCTGCGTCCCGAAATCGACATCTACATCCTGATCGAGAAGGAAAAGGAAGACCAGGTGGTCGACGCGCTGTTCGCCGAGGCCGTCGACGGCTACTTCTACCGCGAGGAGCGCGACTACCGCGGCATGTACCGGATCCTGAACGCGCAGATCGCCGAACGCGCGCGCACGCCGTTCTACGATGCGCTGAAGGCCTACGTGATGGCCGCCAAGGACGCCTGGCACACGCCGGGGCACTCGAGCGGCGACTCGATGCGCGGCAGCCCTTGGGTCAACGAGTTCTACGACTTCATGGGCGAACACGTGTTCGACGCCGACCTGTCCGTTTCGGTCAAGGCGCTCGACTCCCTGATGGAGCCCACCGGCGTGATCGCCGAAGCGCAGCAGATGGCGGCGGCGGCGTTCGGCGCGCGGCGGACGTTCTTCGCAACCAACGGAACGTCAACCGCCAACAAGGTGATCCTGCAGACGATGATCGCACCGGGCGAGAAGCTGCTGCTCGATCGCAACTGCCACAAGTCCGTGCACCACGGCGTCGTCCTGTCCGGCGCCCGGCCCGTGTACCTCGACTCCTCCGTGAACCGGAAGTACGGCGTGTTCGGGCCGGTGCCAAAGAAGACGATCCTCGCCGCGATCGAAGAGCATCCCGACTCGCAGCTGCTCGTGCTGACTTCGTGCACGTACGACGGCCTGCGCTACGACCTGAAGCCGATCATCGATGCGGCCCATGCACGCGGCATCAAGGTCCTGATCGACGAGGCCTGGTACGCGCACGCGCGCTTCCACCCTGCCCTGCGGCCCACGGCGCTGGAGTCGGGCGCCGACTACGCCACGCAGTCGGCACACAAGACGCTGTCGGCCCTGTCGCAGGCCGCCTACATCCACGTCAACGACCCGACGTTCAACGAGCACATCTTCCGCGAGAACTTCAACATGCATACATCGACAAGTCCGATGTACAGCATGATCGCGAGCCTGGACGTGAGTCGCAAGCAGGCGGTGATGGAGGGATACAAGCTGCTGCAGCGGACGCTGATGCTGGCCGACGAACTGCGCGAACAGATCAACTCCACCGGCGTGTTCCGCGTTCTCGAGCTCCCGGACCTGCTGCCGGACGAGGTGAAGAGCGACGGCATCCGGCTCGATCCGACCAAGATCACGGTCGACGTTTCATCCTGCGGCATGACCGTCGACGAGCTTCAGAACGAACTCTTCACCCGGTTCAACATCACGGTCGAGAAGTCCACGTTCAACACCCTGACGCTGCTGCTGACGATCGGCACCACGCGCTCCAAGTGCTCGCGGCTGTACGACGCGCTGATGCGGATCTCGCGCGAGCAGCGCGCGCCGCGCCGCCTGTACCGCTCGCCCGAGCTGCCGCCGTTCACCCACCTCGCCTGCCTGCCGCGCGACGCCTACTACTGCACCGGAGAACTCGTTCCGCTTCTCGACGACACCGACCGCATCAACCACGACCTCGCGGGACGGACCAGCTGCGACCAGATCGTGCCGTATCCTCCGGGCATTCCGGTGCTCGTTCCGGGCCAGCACATCACCGACAACATCGTGGAATACCTCGTCCGCTACCTGCGTGTGCAGAACAAGGTCGAACTGCACGGAGTGGTCTACCAGGGCTACGTGCCATCGGTGCGGGTGCTGTCGAAGCAGGAGGAACGGCTCCTGGCGGGGCTCGCACCCGTGCGTCGGACCCGACGACGATCCACCTGACCACGGCTGGCCCGAGGACGTGCCGCAGCGAGCGCGGCGGTCCTTTTCCCTATAATCGTTCGAACGCGGCCGCCGGCCTGTCCATGTGAGTCATGCGACGGCGCCGCGTTTTTTCATTTGCGAGATCGCCATGACGCACCTGATGAACACCTACAACCGGCTTCCCGTCGCGTTCACACACGGCAAGGGCGCGCGCCTGTACGACGCCCAGGGCCGCGAGTACCTGGACGCACTGGCGGGAATCGCCGTGAACGGGCTCGGACACGCACATCCGAAGCTGGTGGCCGCGTTGCAGGACCAGGTGGCGCGACTGATACACACGTCGAACATCTACCGCGTCACCGAACAGGAGCAGCTGGCGGATCGCATCTGCGCGCTGTCCGGCATGCAGGAGGTGTTCTTTGGCAACTCCGGATCCGAGGCCAACGAAGGCGCGCTGAAACTCGTGCGCCTGTATGGACACAAGAACGGCGAGCCCGCCGCCCAGACGATCGTGATGGAGAACGCGTGGCACGGCCGCACCCTCGCAACCCTTGCCGCGACCGGAAGCGACAAGGCACGCAAGGGGTTCGAGCCGCTGCCGTCCGGTTTCATCCGTGTTCCCTACAACGATCTCGCTGCGGTCCGGCGGGCGGCCGACGCCGATCCGCGCGTGCGCGCGGTGTGGATCGAGGTGCTGCAGGGCGAAGGCGGCATCCAGGTCGCGGATCTGGATTTCATCCGCGGCCTGCGGCGTCTCGCGGATGAACGCGGCTGGCTGCTGATGATCGACGAGGTGCAGAGCGGCATCGGCAGGACGGGCAAGTGGTTCGCCCACCAGTGGGCGGGCATCAGGCCCGACGTGATGACGCTCGCCAAGGGACTCGGCTCCGGCGTGCCGATCGGAGCGTGCGTGGCTGCCGGCCGCGCGGCAGGGGTGTTCGGCCCCGGCAATCACGGCACCACCTTCGGCGGCGGACCGCTGGCGATGCGCGCGGGGCTCGAGACACTGGCGATCATCGAGGCGGAGGGCCTGATGACGAACGCCGTCGAGCAGGGCGACCGGATCCGCAGGGGACTCGAGCGGGAGCTCGCGAACCTGGCGGGCGTGCGCGAGATCCGCGGGCGCGGCCTCATGATCGGGGTCGAGCTCGACCGCCCGTGCGGCGAGCTCGTCAGGGCCGCGCTCGACGCGTGCCTGCTGATCAACGTCACGCACGACAACGTGATCCGCATGCTGCCCCCGCTCGTGATCGACAGCGTCGAGGCCGACCTGATCGTCGACCGGCTCGCGCCACTGGTGAAGAGCTTCCTGGCCGCCCCGGCCAGGGCCGCGTGAGGGTGCGAGCATGAGCGCCGCAATTCGCCACTTCCTCCAGTTCAGCGACCTCTCGCGGGACGAGCTCGAGTGGGTGTTCGAGCGCTCGCGCGTGATCAAGGACCGCTTCAAGCGCTACGAGTTCTACCAGCCGCTGGCCGACCGGACGCTTGCGATGGTGTTCGAGAAGGCATCGACCCGCACCCGGGTTTCGTTCGAGGCCGGCATGTACCAGATGGGCGGATCGGTCATCCACATCACGACGGGCGATTCGCAACTGGGACGGGCGGAGCCGATCGAGGACACCGCGCGCGTCATCTCCCGGATGGTCGACATCGTGATGATCCGCACCTACGGCCAGACGAAGATCGAGCGTTTCGCCGAGTACTCGCGCGTGCCGGTGATCAACGGCCTGACGAACGAATACCACCCCTGCCAGATCCTTGCCGACATCTTCACCTTCTTCGAGCACCGCGGCCCGATCGCGGGGCGTGCGGTCGCCTGGATCGGGGATGCGAACAACATGCTCTACACGTGGCTGCAGGCCGCGGAGTGCCTCGGCTTCCACGTACGCGTGTCGACACCGCCCGGCTACCCGCTCGATCCGGCGCTGGCGCCGCCCGGTCCCCACTTCAGCGTGTTTCCCGACCCGATGGACGCCGCCCGCGGCGCCCATCTCGTGACGACCGACGTCTGGACCAGCATGGGATTCGAGGCCGAGAACGAACAGCGCGCGTCGGCCTTCGCCGACTGGCAGGTCGACGCCGACATGATGCGGGTGGCCGCGCGCGACGCGCTGTTCATGCACTGCCTGCCCGCCCACCGCGAGGAAGAGGTGACGGCCGAGGTCCTGGACGGGCCCCAGTCCGTGGTCTGGGACGAGGCGGAGAACCGCCTGCACGTACAGAAGGCGCTGATGGAGTACCTCCTGCTCGGACGCGCCGTGCATTGACCGGCCTCAATGACGGCCGCGGCCAGCGCGGCGCGTCCCCGGGGCGCAAGGCCAATCGGGGATAATCCGCGCTGCATGGTTCGCGCCGTCCCCGGCCGTACCGATCCTCTGAATGCCCGCAACACGGGCAACCTGGCACTCCAATGTCGACCATTCTCCAGCAGCTTCCCACCGGCCAGAAGGTCGGCATCGCGTTCTCCGGCGGCCTCGATACCAGCGCTGCGCTTCTGTGGATGAGGAAGAAGGGCGCGGTTCCGTACTCCTACACGGCCAACCTCGGCCAGCCCGACGAACCCGATTACGACGACATACCGCGTCGCGCACTGCAGTACGGCGCGGAGAAGGCGCGCCTGATCGACTGCAGGGCGCAACTCGTCGCCGAAGGACTGTCCGCCCTGCAGTGCGGCGCCTTCCACATCTCGACCGCGGGCGTCACCTACTTCAACACGACGCCCATCGGCCGCGCCGTCACGGGGACCATGCTCGTCGCGGCGATGAAGGAAGACGAGGTCAACGTCTGGGGCGACGGCAGCACGTTCAAGGGCAACGACATCGAGCGCTTCTATCGCTACGGATTGCTCGCGAACCCCGCGCTGAAGATCTACAAGCCGTGGCTGGACCAGGCCTTCATCGACGAACTCGGCGGCCGTGCCGAGATGTCGGAATTCATGCGGCAGGCCGGGTTCGCCTACAAGATGTCGGCCGAGAAAGCGTATTCGACCGACTCCAACATGCTCGGCGCGACGCACGAGGCGAAGGACCTCGAGCAGCTGTCGAGCAACGTGCGGATCGTGCAGCCGATCATGGGCGTCGCCTCGTGGCGCGACGACGTGGCGATCCGGCCCGAGGAAGCCAGCGTCCGTTTCGAGGAGGGCCTGCCGGTCGCCCTGAACGGGATCGAGTTCGGCGACCCGGTGGAACTGCTCGCCGAAGCGAACCGCATCGGCGGGCGCCATGGGCTCGGCGTCAGCGACCAGATCGAGAACCGCATCATCGAGGCCAAGAGCCGCGGCATCTACGAGGCGCCCGGGCTGGCGCTGCTGTTCATCGCCTATGAGCGGCTCGTCACGGGCATCCACAACGAGGACACGATCGAGCAGTACCGCGACAACGGCCGGCGTCTCGGCCGTCTGCTCTACCAGGGCCGCTGGTTCGACCCGCAGTCGATCATGCTGCGCGAAAGCGCGCAACGCTGGGTCGCGCGTGCGATCACCGGCGAAGTGACGCTCGAGCTGCGCCGCGGCAACGACTACTCGATCCTCGACACGGCGTCGCCGAACCTCACCTACAAGCCCGAACGCCTGACGATGGAGAAGGGCGATTCCGTCTTCTCGCCGGCGGACCGCATCGGCCAGCTGACGATGCGCAACCTCGACATCACCGACACCCGCGAAAAGCTGATGACGTACACGCGGATCGGCTTGCTGTCGGCCGGCAGCGGCTCTGCCCTGCCCGGCCTGACCGACGAGTCGAGCGGCAAGGGTGCGAAGCGCGCGAAGTGATGCGACGCGTTGTCGCGGGGGGATGCCGGGCGACAATGCATCCGGATGAGTGCGCGCTCGTGCATCGTCTGCAATAGTCGAACCGTCATCTGCGCCGGAGCTCTTCCGCGGTTCTCCTCCCCGGATCCAGGCTCTCCAGCCGGCGCGTTCTGACAGCTGCTCGCTCGCAGACACGGGCCCGTCCAGGCGGGCCCGCTTTTTTCCGTCAGAGCACTGTCGGCTCGGGCTCGAGTTCCACACCGAACCGTGCGCGCACCGCGTCCTGCACTTCGCGCGCCAGCGCGAGGATTTCAGCGCCTGTCGCTCCGCCGAGATTGACGAGCACCAGCGCCTGGCGCGGATAGACGCCCGCGCGGCCCCGCACTGCGCCCTTCAGGCCGCAGGCCTCGATCAGCCAGCCGGCAGCGAGCTTGTCGCGCCCGCCGCCGATGTCGTAATTCACGATCGACGGGAAGCGGTCGACCAGTTCCTGGCGCCGGGCGCGCGACACGACCGGATTCTTGAAGAAGCTGCCTGCATTGCCGACCTGCTGCGGGTCGGGCAGCTTCCGGCTGCGGATCGCCACGACCGCGTCGAACACGTCGCGGGCCGAGGGATGGGAGACATCGCGCCTCTTCAGTTCGTGCTCGACGTCGGCATAGCCAACCACGGGCACCCAGTGCGTCGGCAGCGCCAGCGTCACGCCGACCACGATGCGCCCGTCTGCCGGACGCTGCTTGAAGATGCTGTCGCGATAGCCGAAGCGGCACGCCTCGACATCGAGCGAGCTCACGGATCCGCTCGCCGGCTCGAATACCTGCACCGAGTGCAGCCGCTCGGCGAGCTCGATGCCGTAGGCACCGATGTTCTGGATCGGGGCTGCGCCGACCGAACCGGGAATCAGGGCGAGGTTCTCGACGCCCGGCAGCCCGTCGCCGAGCAGCCGGTCGACTGTCGCATGCCATGCCTCGCCCGCGCCCACGTGCACCAGGTGACGACCATCGTCTTCTCCCGCCCGCGCGTACCCGGGAATGTCGATCTTGACGACCAGGCCGTCGAAGTCCTTCGTGAACAGCACGTTGCTGCCACCGCCCAGTACCAGGCGCGGCAGGTCGCGCACGCGCGCGTCCATCAGCACATCGCGCAGTTGATCGACGCTGCGAACGGCGGCGAAGAAAGCAGCCCTGGCCTCCACGCCGAAGGTGTTGAACGAGCGCAGGGAGACGGCGCACTGGATCTGTGACTCCATGCTGCGATTGTAGGTGGGCGCTCGTTACACTTCGCCGGTACTCACTGGAGTGTCCGATGCCGTCTTTCGATGCCGTCTGCAAGCCCAACCTGGTCGAGCTGCGCAACGCGGTCGATCAGGCCAACAAGGAGATCTCGAACCGCTTCGACTTCAAGGGCTCGGACGCGCGCTTCGAGCTGAAGGAACTCGAGTTGACGGCGTTCGCGGACGACGACTTCAAGCTGGGCCAGGTGCGTGACGTGCTGATGGGCAAGCTCGCCAAGCGCGGCGTCGACCCGCGCCTGCTCGACTTCGGCAAGGCCGAGAAGATCGGCGGCGACAAGCTGAAGCAGATCATCAAGGTGCGCAGCGGCATCGACTCGGTGCTGGCGAAGAAGATCGTCGCGCTGGTGAAGGAGTCGCGGCTCAAGGTGTCCGCCAGCATCCAGGGCGACGCGGTTCGGGTGACCGGAGCGAAGAAGGACCTCCTGCAGGAGACGATCGCGCTCCTGCGCCGGGAGGTCACCGACGTGCCGCTGACGTTCGATAACTTCCGCGACTAACCCCCTCGTCGGGCGCCCTGAGCCGCTCGTTCCACTTGGCAACGAGCGCAACGCCGCCCGGCGCCGCGTGCCCGCCGCAGAGTCGCTCGACACGCGCGACCGCCCCCTCCCGGGCCCAGAATCAGCGTTCGGCCGCCCGCTCGGGGACGATTGGCCGGCCGGTTGTCGGCCTGTGTTTGTCAGCTGGATGGATCAGAAGTACCCTATATACGGTATGCGCGCGACACCATCTCGCTTCAGCAGCTTCGTCCTCGCCATCGATCCCAACCTCGAGGCGCGGCCGGTCACGCTCGATCAGCCCCGCAAGCTGCCCAGCCAGCTTTCGGTGCTTGAACAACGCTATCCGCAGGTCGTCCGCACTCTGACCCTGCTGTGGGGTTACCCGGAACTCAACCAGTATTTCGACAACATCGCGAGCGGCCTGGATACGCGTCTGAACGGTCTCGAACCGGCTGCGATGTCCGAGTTGATGTTGCTGAGTGCCGTACATCAGGGAGTGTGCCCTCACCGACCAGCGCGGAAGGTCCAGGATGAACACGGGGCCAGCCGCTTGGGTGGCCCTTGGCGATCAACGGGCGACCGCTACCGCTGAGAGACGCGACCGGGCATGGGCACGGGCCGCGAGCCCCGGACGCCCGCTGCTTCCAAAGGTTTCAATTCAGCCTGAGCGCGCGCGCCCAGCGGTCGTAGAGGTGCCAGGCCAGGGTCCTCATC
Organism: Burkholderiaceae bacterium; assembly: GCA_029883565.1. Lineage (GTDB taxonomy): Bacteria > Pseudomonadota > Gammaproteobacteria > Burkholderiales > Burkholderiaceae_F > JAOUJD01. Next base: position 4,947 of record JAOUJD010000057.1, on the reverse strand, counting down.
GCGGATGTCCGGCGGGTCAGGTCGACGCACATCTCGCCGGGTGACTGCACCCCCGGTCCGCCAGTCCGCGCGCGTTCTTCCGCGACTTCGACCTCCGCTGCTGGATCGCCTGCCCAGGCCCGTACCAGTTCCTCCGTCATTTCGACGTGAAACTGCATCCCCAGATGCGCGACACCGTGCCGGACGGCGATGAACGCCTGGTTGGGCGCCAAAGGGCTCGACAGCAGCCGCGTCGCTCCGTCCGGGAGGTCGAATACGTCGCCATGCCAGTGAAAGAGTTCACCAGGCGCCTCGGTGCCGGCCCATTCCCTGACCAGCTTTGAATCCTCGACCAGCACGGGCAGCCAGCCCATTTCCTTGTACGCGTTCCGCCGGACGCCGGCGCCGAGGGCCCGTGCCAGCAGTTGCCCACCCAGGCAGTGGCCGATGATCGGGACGCCGCGCGCCACGGCATCGCGCATCAGGTGCAGTTCCTCATCGATCCATGGCAGGGCGTCATTGACGCTCATGTTCCCGCCCAGAGAACACAGGCCGGAAAAGGGCTCGGCGGACGTCGGCATCGCATCGCCTTGATGCACGGCCACCAGCAGGTGCGGCAGCGCACGGGCCGCGAGCCAGGCCGAGAAGTGGCCGGCGGACACGCCCGCCTCGTGCTCGACGATGACTATCGGCCTCATCGCCGAATGCGCCCGCCGCGTCGTCGCCCTAGGCGACCGACTTCACGCGCGCTTCGCGCACCAGTTCAGGGAAGCGGCGTCGGATCGCGGAGCCGATGCCCTCCGCATCGAGCCCGCATTCGCGCAGCAACACCGCCGGGTCGCCATGGTCGACGAACTGATCGGGCAGCCCGATCTGCAGCAGCGGGCGCTCGAACCCTTCTGCCGCAAGAGCCTCCAGGCACGCGCTGCCCGCGCCACCTTCCAGGGCGTTTTCCTCGACCGTGACGAGCGCATCGTGCGTTGCTGCGAGCCGCCGAACGAGGTCGACGTCCAGCGGTTTCACGAAGCGCATGTTGGCGACCGTCAGGTCAAGCGCTTCGGCGGCCGCCAGCGCCGGCGACACCATGGAGCCGAACGCGAGCACGGCGATGCGGCGACCGGTCGGCGCCGCCGACTCGCGCCGTACCACGCCCTTGCCCACCGGCAGCGCCGTCATCTGCTGCTCGATCGCGACCCCTGGTCCCGCGCCGCGGGGGTAGCGCACCGCGGACGGGCCGTTCTGCTGGAAGGCGGCGTACAGCATCTGCCGGCACTCGTCCTCGTCCGCCGGCGCCATCACGGTCATGTTCGGAATGCAGCGCAGGAAGGACAGGTCAAAGGCACCGTGATGGGTGGCCCCGTCGGCGCCCACCAGGCCACCGCGGTCCAGCGCGAACACGACCGGCAGGTTCTGCAGGGCCACGTCGTGTATCAGCTGGTCGTAGGCACGTTGCAGGAACGTCGAGTAGATGGCGACCACCGGCTTCATGCCGTCGCACGCGAGTCCGGCGGCGAAGGTCACCGCGTGCTGTTCGGCGATGCCGACGTCGAAGTAGCGGTCCGGATACTCCTGCTCGAAGCGCACCAGGCCCGAGCCCTCGCGCATCGCCGGCGTGATCCCGACCAGCCGCGCGTCGAGAGCGGCCATGTCGCACAGCCAGTCGCCGAAGATCTGCGTGTAGCTCGGCTTGCCGGCCGCGGCCTTCTTGACGCCGACGCTCGGATCGAACTTGCCGGGCCCGTGATAGAGCACGGGATCGGCTTCGGCCAGCTTGTAGCCCTGCCCCTTCTTCGTCACCACATGCAGGAACTGGGGGCCGTCCAGCTGCTTGATGTTCTGCAGCGTGGGAATCAGCGATTCCAGGTCGTGGCCGTCGATCGGACCGATGTAGTTGAAGCCGAACTCCTCGAACAGCGTGCCAGGCACGACCATGCCCTTCGCGTGCTCCTCGAACTTGCGCGCGAGTTCGAACACGGGCGGGAAGGCCTTCAGGACCTGCTTGCCGGCATGCTTGGCCGCGGCATAGAACCTGCCGCTCAGCAGGCGCGCGAGATACCGGTTGAGCCCGCCCACGGCCGGCGAGATCGACATGTCGTTGTCGTTGAGGATCACCAGCAGGCGGATGTTCTCGGTGACTCCGGCGTTGTTCAGCGCCTCGAACGCCATGCCGGCGCTCATCGCGCCGTCGCCGATCACCGCGATCGAATGGCGTTTCGACCCCTGGTTGCGGGCGGCGACCGCCATGCCGAGCGCGGCCGAAATCGAGGTCGACGAGTGGGCAGTCCCGAAGGTGTCGTACTCGCTTTCGGAACGGCGCGGAAAGCCGGAAATGCCGCCGCGCTGACGCAGGCGGGCCATGCCTTCCCGCCGCCCGGTCAGGATCTTGTGCGCGTACGTCTGGTGACCGACGTCCCAGATCAGGCGGTCGTCCGGCGTGTCGAACACGTAGTGCAGCGCGACGGTCAGTTCGACGGTGCCGAGATTGGAGCTGAGGTGCCCGCCCGTCTTCGCCACCGCGTCGAGCAGGAAGCCGCGCAGCTCGACGGCCAGCTGCTGCAACTGGGTGCGATCCAGGCGCCGCAGGTCGGCCGGGGACGAGACGGTGTCGAGCAGTGGATACATGCGCGTGGTTCCGTCGGTTCAGTGGGTCCGGCACACCATGAAGTCAGCCATCTCGCGCAGGCGCGCGGCGCGCCCTCCCAGCCCATTGAGCGCCTCGAGCGCCTGCGCGCGCAGGCGCAGCGACCATGCGCGCGCCGCCTCGACGCCAAGCAGGGACACGTAGGTCGGCTTGCCCTGTGCCGCGTCCTTGCCCGCGGTCTTGCCAAGTTCGACGCTGCTCGACTCGACGTCCAGGATGTCGTCGACGACCTGGAACGCCAACCCGACCGCCTCGCCGTACCGCCCGAGGGCCTCGCGCGTGGACTCGGTCAGCAGCGGCGCCTGCCCCGACAGGGCGCCCATCAGGACGGAGGCCTTCAGCAACGCGCCTGTCTTCATGCGGTGCATCCGCTCGAGCTCCGCCAGCGACAGGTTCCTGTTGCCGACCGCGAACAGGTCCAGCGCCTGGCCGCCGCACATGCCTCCGGTACCGGATGCGTGGGCAAGCTCGCGCATCAGCGACGCCGTCTGCGGCGCAGGCAGGTGGCCCTCCGCCAGAATCTTGAAGGCTTCCGCCTGCAGCGCGTCGCCGGCGAGCATCGCGGTGGCTTCGTCGAACGCGACGTGAACCGTCGGCTTGCCCCGTCTCAGCACGTCGTTGTCCATGCAGGGCATGTCGTCGTGCACCAGCGAGTACGCATGCACGTATTCGACGGCGAGCGCGGCGCGATCGAGGGCCTCGTCCTCGGCCCCGGTCACTTCGCCAGCCGCGTAGACAAGCAGCGGCCGCACCCGCTTGCCGCCATCGAGGACCGCGTAGCGCATCGCCTGGTGCAGCCGCTCCGGGACCGCCCCTGGCACGGGGAGCATCTGCTGGGCCGCTTCCTCCACCCGGGCAGCACGTGCGGCCGCCCAAGCGTCGAACGGCTCCGTGCCGGCGTTCGTCGTGGTCACAACGGCCGCGCAGCTCATTCGGCGCCGCCTTTCAGTTCGCCCGCATTCAGCGGCTTGAGCAGGTCGCCTTCGAGTTGACGGATCTCCTGCTCTGCCTGGGCCAGCCGGCCCTGGCAGAAGCGCGCGAGCTCGGCGCCCCGTCTGTAGGCCGCGATGGACTCGTCGAGCGCCAGCTCGCCCGACTCCATCTTGCGCACGAGCCGATCGAGTTCGTCCATCGCCTGCTCGAACGAGAGGCTGTCGACGGGTGCCGCGGATTTCTTGGTCATTCGAGCATTGGCGGATTGCAGACCCGGATTCTAGTGCAGTGAGGGCGACGTCCCGGGCGCGGTCCCGCCGGGCCGGGCCACTAGAATCCGGGCGATGAACGCATTGTGGATGGTGGTGGCGTCCCTGTTGTTCGCCGTGATGGGCGCCGGCGTGAAGGTCGCGGGCCGCCACTACGCCGTAACGGAGATCCTGTTCTACCGATCGCTGATCGGCGCCGTCTGCCTGTACGCGTTCGTGCGGGCCCGGGGCGTTTCGCTGAGCACCCCGTACGCGCGCATGCACATCGGACGCGGGGTGGTCGGAACCATGGCGGTCGCCCTGTGGTTCCATGCCACGACCGTGCTTCCGCTGGGCACTGCGCTCACGCTCAACTACACCTCGCCGCTGTTCCTCGCACTGCTCGTGGTCGGCATCGCACTGCGCGCTGGCGGGCGCATCGACTGGGTGCTGATCGGCACGGTGGCCATCGGCTTCGTCGGCGTCATCCTCGTGCTGCAGCCCAACTTCGCGCCCGAGCAAGCCACGGCGGCGCTGGGCGGGCTGGTCTCGGGTGTGCTGTCCGCCGCCGCCTACTGGCAGGTCAAGGAACTCGGCGAGCGCGGCGAGCCGGAGTGGCGCATCGTGTTCTACTTTTCGCTCATCGGAGCGGTGCTCGGACTCCTGGGCACCCTGCTGACCGGCTTCACGCGACACACGCCATCGAGTGCGTTGCTGCTCGTCTTCATCGGCATATCGACACTGCTCGCCCAGCTGGCCATGACCCGCGCCTACGGTCGCGGACGGACGCTGACGGCCGCGAACCTGCAATTCTCGGCCGTCGTGTTCGCCTCGGTGCTCGGCGTCACCTTGTTCGATGACCGCATTCCTCTGATCGGCTGGGCCGGCATCGCCGTGATCATCGCGAGCGGCATCGCCTCCACCGCCCTCACCGCCCGCCGCCGTGCGCTGCGCAGCGTGCACACTCAGGACTCCGTCAACCAGGGCTGAACCATGTCCGAACCCTTCTTCAGCACAACGCTGGTCACCGTCGACCAGCTGAACGATCACCTGCTCCGGCCGGACTGGCGCGTGATCGACGTGCGACACGACCTGATGGACCCGGCCGCCGGCCGGCGCGCGTACGCCGAGGGACACATTCCCGGC
>JAOUJD010000301.1 GCA_029883565.1 Burkholderiaceae bacterium | reverse complement strand
AGTTCGGCGGCTGTTCCGTCCTGGTGCTGGGGGCCGGCGGAGCCGTCCGCGGGCTGCTCGGTTCCCTGCTCGATGCCAGCCCGCGCTGGCTCGCGGTGGCGAATCGGTCGCACCAGCGGGCCGAGGAACTGGCCGAGGAGTTCGGTGTCGAGGCGATTCACTTCGACGAGATTCCGGCGGAGCACTTCGACCTCATCATCAACGGCACGACGACCGGGCTGAACCACGAAGCGCCTCCCATTGATCCGGAAACCTTCAATGACTGTCTGCTCGCCTACGATCTCGTGTACGCGGCAGGGGCTACGCCGTTCATGCAACTGGCCACGGCCGGCGGCGCCAAGCAGGTTGCCGACGGCCTGGGCATGCTGATCGAACAGGCGGCCGAGTCGTTCCTGCTGTGGCGCGGCGTGCGACCCGACACGAAGCCGGTGTACTCGGAGTTGCGCCAGCTGTTGACCCGCGAAGCCGGCGAACCTGCTGCCACTCGCTAGGGCACCCTCGTCGATGAACACCGTGCTGCGCTGGCTGGCGCTGGCGTTCGCCGCGGTTCTCGTCGGCATCATCGGCCTCCAGCTCTGGTACCTGGGGTGGATCGCCTGGTGGAAGTGGAACGACCCGGCCGAGACCGCCTTCATGGCGCGCGAGGCCGCCGCGCTCCAGCAGAAGAACCCGAAAGCGGAACTGAAGCAGCGCTGGGTCGCGTACGGCCGCATCTCGATTCACCTCAAGCGCGCCGTCATTGCCTCGGAGGACGCGCGGTTCAGTGAACACGAGGGAGTCGACTGGGATGCCATCGAGAAGGCCTACGAGGAGAACCTGAAACGCGGCCGGCCCGCCAAGGGCGGCTCGACCATCACGCAACAGTTGGCGAAGAACCTGTTCCTGTCCCCGGAGCGCAGCTATCTGCGCAAGGGCCAGGAACTGGTGATCACCTACATGATCGAGACGCTGTGGGACAAGCGCCGCATCCTCGAGGTCTACCTGAACGTGGTGGAGTGGGGCGATGGCATCTTCGGCGCCGAGGCGGCCGCGCGCCACTACTACGGCGTGTCGGCGTCCCAGCTCGGTCCCGAGCAGGCCGCGCGCCTCGCGGCCTACCTGCCGAACCCCAAGCGCTACGGGCGGATCAGGTTCGGACCCTACCTCGACCGCCGCACGGCCAGCATCGCGCGCAACATGTACGACGCGGTCGTCCCTTAGCGGCCGTGGTGGGCCGGAACCGGAGTCAATGACCGGTAGCGGGCGCCTTCGACGCTTACAATCCGTCCGCCTTTCCACAGTCGGTCGCGGAGTCGAGCGATGAGCGAGCAGGAGATGCTGGACCGCGACGCGCCGCAGGGCGCACCGGCGCGCGACCCTGAGGCGGCGCAGCGCGCGCTCGTCCGCGTCCAGCAACTGCTGGACAAGCAAAGGCGCGTCGAGTCGCTCGTGCACCGCGAGCAGACGCCGGTCGAGGGCCGCAAACCGCTCGTCGAGCAACTGGTCCACCGCCAGCACCTCACCGAGCTCAAGAGCATCCTCGACCGGCTGCATCCGGCCGACATCGCCTACATCCTCGAGGCGTTGCCGCTCGACGACCGCCTGGTCGTCTGGGACTGCGTCAAGGCGGACCGCGACGGCGAAATCCTGATGGAGGTGAACGACGCGGTCCGCGAGACGCTGATCGCGTCGATGGACCACGAGGAACTGGTCGACGCCGTCGAGGGCCTCGAGGCCGACGAGATCGCGCACATCGCCGACGACCTGCCGGCCGATGTCGTCGAGGAGATCCAGGAAGGCCTGACGAGCGAGGAACGCGCGCAGCTGCGGGCGTCGATGTCCTACCCGGACGACTCGGTCGGCGCCCTGATGGACTTCGAGATGATCACGATCCGGGAGGACGTGACGCTCGAGGTGGTGCTGCGCTACCTGCGCCGCTTCGATGAATTGCCCGACCATACCGACCAGGTCTTCGTGGTGGACCGCCACGAGGTGCTGAAGGGCGCGCTGCCGCTCGACCGGCTCCTGCTCAACGAGCCGGACACCGAGGTCAGGGCAGTGCTGCGCACCGACCTGCTCACGCTGTCGCCGCTCGACGAGGCGAGCGAGGCGGCACAGGCCTTCGAGCGCTACGACCTGGTGTCGGCGCCCGTCGTCGACGCCGGCGGCCGGCTGGTCGGCCGGCTGACGGTGGACGAGGTGGTGGACGTCATCCGGGAGGAAGGCGAGGAGGCGGCGCTGGGCAGGGTGGGCCTGCGCGAGGACGAGGACCTGTTTGCCACGGTGTGGCGTTCGGCGACGAACCGCTGGCTGTGGCTTGCCGTGAACCTGTGCACTGCCTTCATCGCTTCACGCGTGATCGGTCAGTTCGAAGCGACCATCGAGAAGGTGGTCGCTCTCGCAACGTTGATGACAGTCGTCATGGGGATCGCCGGCAACTCGGGCAACCAGACCATGACGCTGATGATCCGCTCGATCGCTCTCGGCCAGGTCACCAGCGGCAACTCGCGCCGGCTGATCCTGAAGGAGATGGCGATCGCCGGACTGAACGGGCTCGTGTGGGGCAGCGTCGCCGGATCGATCGCATGGTTCATCTACCGCGACAGCCCGCAGGGTTGGCTGATCGGGCTCACGCTGCTGCTGGCGATGACCCTCAACATGATGGTCGGAGCGATGGTCGGCATGTTCGTGCCGTTGCTGCTGGAACGCTCTGGGCGCGATCCTGCGATCGGGTCGTCGGTGCTGCTGACGTTCATCACCGACAGCATGGGCGTGTTCATCTTCCTTGGTCTGGCGACGCTCTTCTTCCTCTAGGGCGCTGCGGAACTCCCTGTCGGGCAGTCGCTGAAGTTGGGCGCCCAACGCAGCGCGCCGGGACTTCCTACTTCACGCGCCGGATGGTGAACTCCTCCTGGATCGTGTCCTTGTAGACGCTGGCCGGCGACGAACTCGAGATGAACCGCCGGGCGATCTCCTCGCCGACGGCGGTGTGCTGGACGATCGAACCGTTGTCGAACTCGATCTCCAGGATGCGGTTGCTGCGGTCGTAGCCGGCTGACTTGATGCCGCCACGGCGGATGGGCTTGCGCTCGATCGCCACGTTGCCTCCTACAGTCCCAGTTGCTGCCAGATCGCGTCCACGCGGGCCCGGGTGGCTTCGTCCATCGCGATCGGGCGTCCCCACTCGCGCTGGGTCTCTCCGGGCAGCTTGTTGGTCGCGTCGATGCCCATTTTGCCTCCGAGCCCTGACACCGGCGAGGCGAAGTCGAGGTAGTCGATCGGCGTGTTGTCCACGAGCACCGTGTCACGCACCGGATCGACGCGGGTCGTGATCGCCCAGATCACTTCCTTC
>JAOUJD010000300.1 GCA_029883565.1 Burkholderiaceae bacterium | reverse complement strand
AATTGACGAAATTGTCGCTCTTCATGACTGCTGGCTGTCCCGACAAACCGGACCAGGGACCTGCTGGCGGGGATCCGGCAGCAAGTCCGTAGACCTGGTCCTTGGTGCAGTTCCGGGGCAACGCGGCGTGGCCAGAACAGCCGGCCCCCTCGCTGTAGCCCAGGGCCCGGAGCAAACCGGAGCGGAGCAGGTCAAACGCAATGTGAAGTCGGGCATCATCAATGACCGGGTCGACCTTGTGCGTGACCATGGTCTTGCCCGAGAGCTTTGCGCCGGTGTCACGGGCCGCATCTTCGGCGCGCAGCCGATCGGAATCCATGCGGGTGACGTCCGCCTCCATTCCCGATCTCAAGCCGGACGGGCGCGGCACTCTTGCAGCCGCGCCGGAGCGGGATCCCGACGCTCATCGCCGCGCGGATTGCCGGTTCACACCGATGTCAGATGGCCAGTATAGGAGGGTTCGTCTAAGCTGCAGGGGGCTACCCTCGGCACCCGGCAACCCTGCTTGCGGATTGCGGTCAGGGGCCATCGAACGGGAACATTGCCATGCGAAATGGGACTTCGACACCAGGGACCCCGCGTGCGTGGCGGATGGGACTTGTCGTCGTGCTCGCCGCGAGCCTGATAGGTTGCGGCATCATCCAGCGCCTGACCGGCGAGGATGCCCGCAAGCAGGCGCGCATCGAGGAGGCCAAGGAGCGGAACAAGGTACTGCAACTCAAGGTCATGCGCTTCGCCGACCAGTACGTCGAACGGGTTACCCGGCGGGCCGACCAGCTGGTTGCGGATTTCGGAGAGCAGCTCAAGACCGTGCACGAGATCGACGATCTTCAGGCCCGGATCGCCCGGGAAGAGTTCAGCCAGGCCACCGCGGCCTTCCAGATCGCGGCGGGCACCAATCCGGTGGCAAACGTGGTGGACATGGTGACACTGGTGTCGATGACCCGACGGATTGTCGAATACAACTGGGTCCCGCAATACGGCGAGGCTGCGGCGAGCCTGCTGCGCACCTACAAGTCCCTGGAAACGCAGGCCTGGCGCCTGGCCGACGATTTCGCCACCGAGGAGCAAAAGGCCAAGTTCGACCAGGAACTGCAGACGTGGTACGAGGCGAATCCGCGGCTCGAGTCGGCGGCTTACATCCGCTTCACCGACGTGGCGGAAATGAGTCTCGGCAAGAGGGAGAAGGGCGTCTCAGCAGGCCTGCTCGGTATTGTCGGACTGGACCCGATGGCAGGCGTCGACCCCGCCATTCGCGAGGTCGAGCAGTCGCGCATCCTGGCCGAGCGCGCGCTCTACTACGCGCAGCGAACGCCCGTACTGATCGACCTCCAGCTGCGCCAGACGCTCGCCCGCGCAGAGGGCAGCGATTATGCGCGCGAGACCCTGGAGACGATCGACCAGGTTGGCCGACTGTCGGACTCCCTGGCCTTGCTTGCCGCGGATCTGCCGGGCACCGTCGCCCGCGAGCGCGAGGCCGCCGTGGCTCAGATCATTAACGGGCTGCAGAGCCAGCAGCGCGAGATGCTCGCGCTGACACAGGAGCTGCGCGGCGCGCTGGATGCGGGCGCGATCACCGCCCAGTCGCTCGATGGCCTCGTGAACTCCACCGACAGGCTGATGGCACGCTTTGAGCCCGATCCGGATGTGCCAGGCTCTGCCGAGCCGTCGCGCCCGTTCGACATCAACGAATACACCCGGACGATCAATGAACTCGCCAGCACGGCCCGCGAGCTCCAGACATTGGTGCGGGACGTGGACGCACTGGCCCCCGACGTTCTCGACCGTTTCGACCCGCTGGCAGAACGCGCCGAGGCGCTCGTCGACTACGCGTTCTGGCGCCTCGTACTGCTGGTACTCGTGCTGGTCCTGGCGCTGCTCGCGGCGGCGGTCATGTACCGCCTGATCGCCAGTCGCATCGGGCGCTCGGCGTCTCCAGGATGAGCCGGAGTTCCTGGCGGCGCCGGGTGAGCGCGCACCTCAGACGACGGCGTCGCGACGGACGGCGCGCTGTACGTCGTGAGCGGGAGCACGGCGCCCTGCGTCTACGACAGGCAGGGAGCGCTGCTGGTCGCCAACGAGACACCCTTCGACGGCATGGCCGCCGCGGCCAACCACATTGGCGACATCAGCGTCCACGACGGCTTCCTCTACATCACGGCGGACGACGGCGACGCAGAGGCTGACGAGCCCGACGGGCTCTGGCAGGTCACTGCGGATCCCCTTGCCTCCGCCGGCGAGGCGGTGCGCGTGAAGGCCTTCAGCGACTTCCGTCGCGCGGGCGAGATCGAGGGGCTCGACTTCGACCCGGCGACAGGCGAGATGGTGGTCCTCAGCAACCGGGGCAAGCGTATCGTCCTCGGCATGCCCAAGGGGCTTTACCCCGGCTACGACCGCGAGATCCACGAGCTCTACATCTATCGCGTCCGCTGATCCTCACTACCGGCTGCAAGGCCGGGCCGGGCCCGGACGCCCGGGTCGATGGGCTGGCCGGGAGGGAGCCTTCAGACGCGGGCCGCGAGGCCCCCCGCTCAGGACTCGGGGTTCCAGCCACCGCCGAGCGCCTTGTAGAGGCGAATCACGGCATCGAAATACAGGCGCAGCGTCTGCGACTCGGTCAACTCGGCTGAAAACAGCGACCGCTCCGTGTCCAGGACCTCGAGGTAGCTCGTCACACCGCCGTCGTAGCGTGCCCGCGAGAGAAGCGCGGCGCTGCGCGCCGCTTCTACCTGCCGACTGCGGGCCGCGTGCTCGTCCCGGTAGGTGCGAACGGCTACCAGCGCATCCTCCACTTCCGCGAACGCGCGCAGGACGGTCTGCTGGTAGCCGAGCAGTGCCTGTTCGGTAAGGGCACGCTCGATTTCGACCCGGTTCCTGTTGCGGCCGGCGTTGAACACAGGCGCAAAGAGCCCCGCACCCAGGTTCCAGAAGTCAGAGCCGCTGGCGGTGAGGTCCGAAAGAGAGCCGCTTTCGAATCCCAGCGCCCCGGTCAGCGACAGCGACGGCCAGCGGGCTGCCTGGGCCACGCCGATCCGGGCCGTCTGCGCCGCCAGCAAGGCCTCGGATGACAGCACGTCGGGTCGGCGTTGCAGCAGCTCCGAGGGCAGCCCGGCCGGAATGTCCGGCGGCATCGCCTGCTGCTGCAGCGGCAGGCCACGCACGACCGGCCCAGGGTTCCGGCCCAGCAGCAGGCTCAGGGCGTGCTCGGTCTGCGTCACCGCACGCTCGGAGGCGGAGACCGTGGCGCTTGCGTCGGCCAGTTCGACTTGTGCCTGGTTCAGGTCGATCCGTGGCACGGTGCCCTTGTCGAACCGCGCCTGGATGATCTTGAGACTCGCCTCTCG
>JAOUJD010000299.1 GCA_029883565.1 Burkholderiaceae bacterium | reverse complement strand
TGCAGATCCGCCCGTTCAACGAGAGCCGACAGGCGCAGGCCAGCGCCTACCTGGCCAGGATGGACCAGGCGCTCGAGAAGAATCTGGATCGGACAGTCAACTTGCGGGAGGCAATCAAATGACAATGACCCCGGTGAAGCGACATGCGGCGGCTTGCCTGGCCATGGCAGGGTCGCTGCTGGCTGGAACTGCCGAGGCGTATCCGCTCGATGCGTACTCCGAGACCGGCATCCGCCGGCTCGAGGGCCTGCGGCTCGCCAACGAGGGCAAGGTCAAGGACGTCAGGCAGCCGCGCGGCGCGACACTCCCCCTGAAGGATGTCGACCTTCGGCTTGCCGGTTCGACGTTCGATCTGCCGCCGGCGGACCCGGAGTTCAACCGGCAGCTGGCTGCGCTCCTGGGCGGCAACCTCGACGGCTACGGGCTCGCGGTCCTCGATCTGACGGACCCTGCCAAACCGCGCTATGCGGAGCACAACAGCACGTACAAGCAGAACGTCGGCAGCGTCGGCAAGGTCGTCGTCGCGCTGGCGCTGTTCCAGGCGCTTGCCGACGTCTATCCGAACGACCTCGAGGCACGGCGCCGCGTCCTGAAGACCACGATGGTCACCGCCGACGGGTTCTCGCAGTACGACCACCACACGGTGCGCATGTTCAACGTCGAGACCAAGGCGCTCACGCGCCGCGCGATCCAGGTCGGAGACCGCGCGACGCTGTGGGAATTCGTCGACTGGATGATGTCTCCGAGCTCGAACTCGGCCGCCGGGATGGTCATGCGCGAGGCGATGCTGCTCCGTCAGTACGGCACCGCCTACCCGGTGTCCGAGGCCGAGAGCAAGCGCTTCTTCGGACAGACGCCGAAAGGGGAGCTGACGTCGCTCTTCGAGAAGACGTTCTTCGAACCGATCACGCGCAACGAGCTCAACCTGGACCAGCTGCGGCAGGGCAGCTTCTTCACGGCCACCGGCAAGAAGAACGTGCCGGGACCGGGCGACAGCTACGGCACCGCACGCGAACTGATGCGCTACCTGCTGCGCATGGAGGAAGGTCGCCTGGTCGATGCCTGGTCGAGCCGCGAGATCAAGCGCCTGATGTACGTGACCGAGCGGCGCATTCGCTACGCGAGCTCTCCTGCGCTGACCGATGCCGCGGTGTATTTCAAGTCGGGCTCGCTGTACGAGTGCTCGAAGGAACCGGGCTCGCACTGCGGGCAGTACATGGGCAACGTGAAGAACTACATGAACTCGATTGCGATCGTCGAGTACCCGGCCGGCGATCGCAAGCTCTACTACATGGTCACGCTGATCTCGAACGTGCTGCGGAAGAACTCCGCAGCCGAACACCAGGCGCTGGCAGGGCGGCTGCACAAGTTGATCGGCCAGATGCACGGCGATCGTTGACTCTTTTTCCAAGGGGGGACATGCAATGGAAGCTGCGACGGGTGCCGCGATGGGCGGCGTGATCGGAATCCTGATAGTGGCGGTCGTGGGACTCATCGTTGGCGCGATCGCAAAGCTGTTGATGCCGGGCCCGGACCCCGGTGGCTGGTTCGTGACCATCCTGCTCGGCATCGCCGGGTCCTGGGTCGGCGGCTACGTGTTCGGGCTCTTCGGCCTGGCCGGGGTGGGTGCAAGCCTCGTCGGGGCCGTCCTCGGGGCGATGCTGCTGCTGTTCATCTACCGTCTCATCAAGGGAAAGAAGTGATGAACGCGATCTCCCCGACGCCGGGTTCCGGTCCCCGGCAGCTGCGCCTGGCCGCGCTGTTGGCGCTTCTGCTGGCAGGCACCGCCGCCAGGGCGGACACCGTTCAGGCGCGCTGCGACATCTATCCGAAAGGGCACGACAAGGCATCCGCCGTCATTCCCTGCACGTTCTCGCAGCGGCAGGGCTACGTGTCCATAGACCGGTCGGACGGCGTGCGCCACGAGCTCGCGCCGAAAGGCGACCGCGCCGGCCACTACGTCGATGAGCGCGGTCGTCCCGCGTATCGGCAGAGCGGACTGGGCAAGCGCGGGCAGATCTACCGGCTCGCCGACGAGTCGGTGTACGTCTACTGGGACGCGACCGGTCTGCCGACAGCGAACGCCGGCACCGCCGCGGCCGCCGCCACCGCAACCGGTGCGAGCAGCAGTTCCGCGGGAGCGCCGAAGGCAGCCTCGGGGCCGCTGGCGCCGTTCGACCGGACGTTCGAACAGCAGGGCATCCGCTTCCGCGTGAGTTCACCGAACAACTCGTCGATCAACGAACTGAAGATCGTTCCGTCCGGACTCGCGGGCGACAACCGGCCGATCACGCGCACGATCGAAGGCACGATCACCGGCGTCGAGGTCGCCGATCTGAATGTCGACGGCTCACCGGAGCTGTATATCTACGTGACTTCGGCGGGCAGCGGCTCGTACGGGTCGCTCGTTGCCTACTCCGTGAACAACCGGAAGTCACTGAGCGAGATCTACCTGCCGCCGATCACCGACGACAAGAAGGCGTCCGCCGGCTACATGGGCCATGACGAGTTCGCGGTCGTCGAGAACGTCCTGGCGCGGCGTTTCCCTGTCTACCGTCCGGGGGACACGAATGCCAGGCCGAGCGGAGGGACGCGTCAGGTGCAATACAAGCTTGTTCGCGGCGAAGCCGGCTGGATCCTGCGGGCGGACAGGGTGGTCGAGTGGTGATGACGCCGGCACCCAGCAGGTCGTGATCCAGTTCCAACAATTCAACTCGAGACTACGCGGAGAATCATCCAATGAATCGAACTTTGCAGCGGGCGACGGCGGCGCTGTCGATCCCTGTCCTGATGCTGCCTGGCATGTCGTTGGCGGCGGAGCAGATCATCGAGCTGTCTTCGACGGGGCGCGAGGCGAAGTACAACCTGCCTGCGAACACGCGCGAGGTCGAACTCGTGACGCAGCGCTCCGGATCGTGCCGCTTCGGAAGAACATGGGGCTATGACCTCGCAGCTCGGGAGCTGTGGGTCAACGGCGGATGCGCCGGCCAGTTCCGGATCCTGTCGCACGAGCCGGCGTCCGCGGCTCCGGATTCGTCGAACACGGCTGCTGCGCTGGCGGCGGCCGCCGCAATTGCGGGGGTCGCGGTACTGGCGAGCAGGGGGCGACACAATGACAGTTCGGGTTCGCAGCAGGCCTACTACCCGCCGCCGAATAACCCCGGCTACTACCCGCCGCCCGGTAGCCCTGGCTACTACCCGCCCAGTGCCGGTTACCACCCGCCACAGGCCGGCCACTACCCCGCGGGAGGAGGGCATCAGGGAACCATCCATGGCCCCGGCAACCTCTGTCTCGACATGCGTGGCGACCGGGTACTGCAGGGAACCGAGGCGATTGTCTACGGG
>JAOUJD010000298.1 GCA_029883565.1 Burkholderiaceae bacterium | reverse complement strand
GAGATCATCTGGATGTTGATGTTCTCGTCGGCCAGCGCCTTGAACATCCGCGACGCGATGCCGACGTGCGACTTCATGCCGATGCCGACCACCGAGACCTTCGCGATGCGGCTGTCGCCGGAGATGCCCTGCGCCTTGAACGCCGTGCCGTTGGCGGCCTGGAGCGCGTCCATCGCCTTCGCGTACTCGTTGCGGTTGACGGTGAACGAGAAGTCCGTCGACCCCGAGGAGCCGATGTTCTGCACGATCATGTCGACGTCGACGTTCGCCGCCGCCACCGTCCCGAGGATCGCCGCGGCGATGCCCGGCCTGTCCTCCACGCCCATCAGCGTGATCTTCGCCTCGTCGCGCTGGAACGCGATGCCGGAAATGATCGCCTGCTCCATGTCCTCGTCTTCCTCGTAGGTGATCAGCGTGCCGGGGCCCGTCGCCTCGGGCTCCTCGAACGACGACAGCACGCGCAGCTTGACCTTGTACTTGCCGGCGAACTCGACCGAGCGGATCTGCAGCACCTTCGATCCGAGGCTCGCCATCTCGAGCATCTCCTCGAAGGTGACGCGGTCGAGCCGGCGCGCCTCGGGCACGATGCGCGGGTCGGTCGTGTAGACGCCGTCGACGTCGGTGTAGATCTGGCACTCGTCGGCGCGCAGCGCTGCGGCCAGCGCGACCGCGGAGGTGTCGGAGCCGCCGCGTCCGAGTGTCGTGATGTTGCCGGACGCGTCGACGCCCTGGAAGCCGGCGACCACGACGATCGCGCCGCCGTCGAGGTCGCGCCGCATCGGCCCCTGGTCGATCTCCAGGATGCGCGCCTTCGTGAACGCGTCGTCGGTCAGCACGCGCACCTGGCCGCCGGTGTAGCTCCTGGCCTTCAGGCCCATCGCCTCGAGCGCGATGGCGAGCAGTCCGATCGTGACCTGCTCGCCGGTCGCCGCGACGACGTCGAGCTCGCGCGGATTCGGCTGCGGGGACAGTTCCTTCGCCAGCGCCAGGAGACGGTTGGTCTCGCCGGACATCGCCGACACGACGACCACGAGCTGGTGCCCCTGCTTCGCGTAGTGCGCCACGCGCCGCGCGACGTTCTTGATCCGCTCGGTGGTGCCCACCGAGGTGCCGCCGTACTTCTGGACGATCAGGGCCATGACGATGCGCGGGCGCCCAGGGTCGCCCGGAACTCAGAGTTTGCGGAACGCGAGCGTCGCGTTGGTGCCGCCGAAGCCGAACGAGTTGGACAGCGCCGCGCGGATCGGCATCGGGCGGGCCGAAAGCGGCGCGAAATCGAGGTCGCACAGCGGGTCGACGTCGACGAGGTTCGCGGTCGGCGGCGCGACCTGGTCGCGGATCGCGAGCACGGTGAACACCGCCTCGACGCCGCCCGCGGCGCCGAGCAGGTGGCCGGTCATCGACTTGGTCGAGCTGACCACCAGCTTCGTCGCGTGCTCGCCGAACGCGCGCTTGACGGCTACGCACTCCGCGACGTCGCCAAGCGGCGTCGACGTGCCGTGCGCGTTGATGTAGTCGATGTCCTCCGGCTTGAGGCCGGCGTTGCGCAGCGCGTTGACCATGCTGCGCCGCGCGCCGTCGCCGTCCTCGGGCGGGGCCGTGACGTGGTGCGCGTCGGCGCTCATGCCATAGCCGGCGAGCTCGGCGTAGATGCGCGCCCCGCGCGAGCGCGCGTGCTCGAGCTCCTCGAGCACCAGCACGCCGGAACCCTCGCCGAGCACGAAGCCGTCGCGGCCGGCGTCCCACGGGCGGCTCGCGGTCGTGGGGTCGTCGTTGCGGGTCGACAGCGCCCGCGAGGCGCAGAAGCCGCCCACGCCGATCGCGTTGACCGTCGCCTCGGAGCCGCCTGCCACGATGACGTCGGCGTCGCCGTACTCGATCAGGCGCGCGGCCTCGCCGATGCTGTGGTTGGCCGTCGAACAGGCCGACACCGTAGCGAGGTTGGGCCCCTTGTAGCCGTAGTGGATCGACACCAGGCCCGAGAGCATGTTGATGATCGACCCGGGGACGAAGAAGGGGCTGATCTTGCGGTGGCCGCCCTCGTAATAGTGCTTCGCCGTCTCCTCGATCATCGGCAGGCCGCCGATGCCGGAGCCGATGCATACGCCGGCGCGCTCCTTGTCGCCGCCCCACCCCTCGAGGCCGGCGTCGCGCACCGCTTCCATCGTCGCGACCAGTCCGTAGTGGATGAACGTGTCGTAACGGCGGGCCTCCTTCGCGGACAGCCACTTGGTCACGTCGAAGTCCTTCACTTCCGCGGCGATGCGCGCCGGGAACGCGGAGGCATCGAAGCGCGTGATCGGCCCCACGCCCGAGCGGGCCGCGAGGATCGCGGGCCAGGCGGCCTCGACGCCGATGCCGACGGGCGAGACGAGCCCCAGGCCGGTGACGACGACGCGACGACGGGACATGCGCGGTGCGGGAGTGGGGGTCGCGGGCGGGTGCGGAACGGGAATGGAGAACCTGCGGGCGGGTACCCTGCCTCGCCCGGCGGCCGCCCGCCGCCGGACGCGCGACGGCGGCTACTTCTTGCTGCTGTGCGCGGTGATGTAGTCGATCGCCTGCTTCACCGTGGTGATCTTCTCGGCTTCCTCGTCGGGAATCTCGGTCTCGAACTCCTCCTCGAGCGCCATCACGAGCTCGACCGTGTCCAGCGAGTCGGCGCCAAGGTCGTCGACGAACGACGACTCGTTCTTGATCTCGGCCTCGTTGACCCCGAGCTGCTCGGCGACGATCTTCTTGACCCGCTGCTCAACGTTCTCCATCGACTCCTCCCAGAAAGGGGATGTGAGGTACCAAAACCTTTGAATGTTACCAGATCGGGGAAACGGCATCCTGCCGGGGCATCCTACGCCATGTACATGCCGCCGTTGACGTGCAGCGTCGCGCCGGTCACGTAGGCCGCCCGCGGCCCGGCGAGGAAGGCCACCGCCTCGGCGACGTCCTCCGGCGCGCCCAGCCGCCCGAGCGGGATGCGGCCCAGCAGCGCCTCGCGCTGCGCGTCCGGCAGCGCCTTCGTCATGTCGGTGTCGATGAAGCCGGGGGCCACGCAGTTGACCGTGATGTTGCGGCTGCCGATCTCCTGCGCCAGCGACTTGGTGAACCCGATCAGCGCGGCCTTCGCCGCGGCGTAGTTCGCCTGACCCGGGTTGCCGCTCGAGCCCACCACGGAGCCGATCTGGATGATCCGGCCGTGGCGCGCCTTCATCATGCCGCGCAGCACCGCCTTCGACAGGCGGAAGACGGCCTTGAGGTTGGTCGCCATGATCGCGTCCCACTCCTCGTCCCTCATGCGCAGCAGCAGGTTGTCGCGCGTGATGCCCGCGTTGTTGACGAGGATCGCGACGGCGC
>JAOUJD010000297.1 GCA_029883565.1 Burkholderiaceae bacterium | reverse complement strand
CCGATCCTGCTGCGTCCGGTCGACGACCTCGAACTGACCGTTCGTTCGGCCAACTGCCTGAAGGCCGAGAACATCTATTACATCGGTGACCTGATCCAGCGCACCGAGAACGAGCTGCTGAAGACCCCGAACCTGGGTCGCAAGTCGCTCAACGAGATCAAGGAAGTGCTCGCCGCGCGCGGCCTGACCTTGGGCATGAAGCTCGAGAACTGGCCGCCCGCAGGGATGGAGAAGTAGCAGGAACCGGGCGGGCCGGTTGTCCGGCCCGCCTCTCACTGACCGAACCGCCCCTCGGGGATAGAAGAGTCGGCCACCAAGACTGAAAGGAAGAAGGTATGCGTCACGGACACGGACTGCGGAAACTGAACCGCACCAGCAGCCACCGCCTTGCGATGTTCCGCAACATGGCGAACTCGCTGCTGCGCCACGAGGCAATCAAGACCACCCTGCCCAAGGCCAAGGAGCTTCGCCGCGTGGTCGAGCCCCTGATCACCCTCGGCCGGGAGCCGACGGTCGCGAACAAGCGGCTCGCGTTCAATCGGCTGCGCGACCGCGAAATCGTGGTGAAGCTGTTCAACGAGATCGGGCCGCGCTACAAGGCCCGCAACGGCGGCTACACCCGCATCCTGAAGATGGGTTTCCGCGTCGGCGACAACGCGCCGATGGCATTCATGGAACTGGTCGACCGCCCGCAACCGGAGGCCGCGCCGGCCGCCGACGACGCCAGCTGAACGGCGCCGGGTGGGTCGCGAGGCCCGCTAGACTGCAAAGGCCTGCCCGTTCGGCAGGCCTTTTTGCTTGCTTCCTCCCGATGAGCGCCTTGCCGAAGACGGATGCGACACGAGCCGACGACGTGCTGGTCGTGGACGGCCTGCGCAAGGACTATGGCGGGACGACAGTGGTCGACGGACTGTCGTTCAGTATTGCGCGGGGTTCCTGCTACGCACTGCTCGGACCCAACGGCGCGGGCAAGACGACGACCCTGCGCTGCTGCCTGGGCCTGACCGAACCCGATGGCGGTGCGATTCGACTGGTCGGCGAGCCGGTGCCGCGCAATGCCCGCCAGGCGCGGATCCGCGTCGGGGTCGTGCCGCAGACGGACAACCTCGATCCAGACTTCACCGTCACCGAGAACCTGCAGGTCTACGGCCGCTATTTCGGTCTGAGCGACGGGGACGTGCTGGCGCGCGTGCCGGGCCTGCTCGAGTTCGCGAACCTCGCGCACAAGAAGAACGCCCGGATCGCGGAACTGTCCGGCGGGATGAAGCGGCGCCTGACGCTGGCGCGTGCGCTGGTCAACGATCCGGACCTGATCTTCATGGACGAACCGACCACCGGTCTCGATCCGCAGGCGCGCCACGTGATCTGGGAGCGCCTGAAGCAGTTGCTTGGCCGCGGCAAGACCATCCTGCTGACGACGCACTTCATGGACGAGGCGGAGCGGCTGGCCACGCGCCTTGCCGTCATCGATCACGGGCGCAAGATCGCCGAGGGCGCGCCGCGCGACCTCATCCGGACCCACATCGAACCGCACGTGATCGAGGTCTATGGCGACGGCGCATTCGCCTGGGCGCAGCGCGAGGGTCGTCAACTGGCGGACCGGATGGAGATCAGCGGTGAGACCGCCTTCTGCTACGCGGCCGAGCCTGCGACGCTGCTCGAGTCGCTGGAACGGGTGGCCGTGCTCCGCTACCTGCACCGGCCCGCGAACCTGGAGGACGTGTTCCTGAAGCTGACGGGCCGCGAAATGAGGGACGAGTCATGAGCGCCGCGCTGCCCCTGCAGTCGGGGCGCACCTCGCGCTGGGCACCGCCGCGCCTGTCGGCGCGCTTCGTGCCGGTATGGCGACGGAACTTCCTGGTGTGGCGCAAGCTCTTCGTCGAGCGCCTGCTGACCAACGTGATCGAGCCGCTGCTCACTATCGTCGCGTTCGGCTACGGCCTCGGCAGCCTGCTGCCGGAGGTCGACGGGGTCAGCTACCTGCAGTTCCTCGCCAGCGGTGCGATCGCGATGAGCGTGATGTACTCCGCCAAGTTCGAATCGCTCTGGGGCGCGTTCTCGCGGATGCATGTGCAGAAGACCTGGGACGCGATCCTGCACACGCCGCTGGCCGTCGACGACCTCCTGCTGGGCGAGATCTTCTGGGCGGCGAGCAAGGCAACGTTCACCGGGCTTTGCATCCTCGTGATGATCTGGGTGCTCGGCATCGCGCGCGAGCCGTCGTCCCTGCTGGTGCTCCCGGCCGCCTTCTTCATCGCGCTCGTGTTCTCGGCGATGGCACTGATCGTCAACGCGGTCGCGCGCAGCTACGACCTGTTGTCGAACTACTTCACTGTCGTGGTGATGCCGCTCGTCTTCCTGTCGGGGGTGTACTTCCCGCTGAGCCAGCTGCCGCCGTGGCTGCGCGAGGTCGCACGCTGGCTGCCGATGACCGCGGCCGTGGATCTCGTGCGTCCGCTCGCGCTCGGACGCTCTCCGGCGCATCCGGTGCGCGACGTCCTGCTGCTTTCGGTGTTCGGATTACTCTGCTACTACGTGGCACTCGTGCTTACGCGCCGCCGCCTGCTGAAATGAGCGAACCCCTGCTGGTCCTGACCAACTGCCCCGACGACGGCATCGCCGACCGCATCGCGCGTTCGCTCGTGGAGTCCGGGCTCGCCGCCTGCGTCAACCGTCTCGCACCGGTGGCATCGGTGTACCGGTGGCAGGGCGTCGTCGAGCGGGATACCGAGACGCCGCTGCTGATCAAGACGACCCGCGGGCGATACGCCGAGGTGGAACAGGCGATCCGGGCGCTTCACCCTTACGAGGTGCCGGAGATCATCGCGCTCGCGATCGACGGAGGCTTTGCGCCCTACCTGCAATGGATCGGCGACGAAACCGAGCCGCCCCTCGTGGCATGAGTGAAAGCGGCGGCGTTCGGCTCGACAAGTGGCTGTGGGCGGCGCGGTTCTACAAGACGCGCTCGCTCGCGACGGCCGCCGTGACCGGGGGCGAGGTGCGCGTCGGGGGCGAGCGCGTGAAGCCGGCCCGGTTCCTGAAGCCGGGGGACGAGGTCCAGGTCAGGCGCGGCGATGACGTGATGGAGATCGTTGTCCGCGGCGTGTCGGATGTCCGCGGCCCGGCACCCGTCGCGCAGCGTCTATACGAAGAAACCGATGAAAGCCGGCGTCGGCGCGCGCAGGTCGCCGAGCGACGCGCGCTGGCGCGTGAGCCAGCGCTCGACATCAAGGGACGCCCCACCAAGCGGGACGCGCGGGCGCTGAGTCGTTTGCGCGGCGGCTAGCGCCACCCCGGCCGGCGAAGACGCGCGGGGTTCAGCGAAACCAGCGGGGTGTCCTGGGCGCGCGCGGGCG
>JAOUJD010000056.1 GCA_029883565.1 Burkholderiaceae bacterium | reverse complement strand
AAGGACGTGTACGCGGCGCTGTACGCGGCAGGCGCCGACATCGTCCTTTCGGGCCACGACCACGTGTACGAGCGCTTCGCGCCGCTCGATGCGTCCGGCACACCGGACCCGCTGCGCGGAATCCGCAGCTTCACCGTCGGGACGGGTGGGGCGCGGCTCTACCGCTTCAAGGCGCCGCACCCTGCGAGCGAATATCGCGACGCGTCCACGCACGGCGTACTGCGCCTGACGCTGGGTGACGGGTGGTACATGTGGGAGTTCCAGCCGGTCGGCGGCGGACCGGCGCGCGACCGTGCCATGGCCGCCTGTCACCGCTGAGAGTTGACAGGCCGCACGGCGGCCGTCGTCAGGGCATCTGGATCTTGCCGCCGCCACCCAGGCCGCTCGGGCCGAAGCCGCCCCCGCCCTGGCCCGGAAGCACGAGCGAAGACGCCGCCTGGCGCCGCATCTCCTGCAGCTCGCGCACGGTCCGCTCCACGGCGACCTTCGCGGCCTCGGCGTAACCGGCGACGGCGTCGCCCAGCGATTTCGCATCGATCTCGAAGCTCACGGGAAGCGGGCCCATCTGCGTCATGATCTGCGCCTCACCGACGTAGACCACGGGCCGCGCCGCATCGGTCGCACCCTTGCCGTCCACCGGCACCAGCGCGCGGATGGTGCCGACCCGACGGTCAGTGTAGATTTCCTCTCGGTACAGCGAGGTGGCGTCCATCGTGATGTCCAGATCGGCGGCGGTGGCCATGCGTGTCTCCTGAGCGTCGATGCTTGCCCGGCCCGTCGTTCAGAACGGGAGCGCGGGCGCAAGGCGCGAGGAGTATAGGCGACCAACCGGGTGCGATCATCGGGCGCCTGACCGGGATCAAGGGTCCGCAACAGGTGGCGTTTAGCCTGCGGCGGTTCGATTGCTGAAGGAGTTCCATGCTCGACCGACTCGAGGATCTCGGCCTTCGACCCCTCCGCGTAAGGGGTCGAAAGCTCCTGCCGATCGTGCAGGGAGGCATGGGCGTGGGCGTCTCCGCGCACCGGCTCGCGTCGGCCGTCGCGCGCGAGGGCGCGATGGGCACGATCGCCTCGGTCGACCTGCGGCATCACCATCCGGACCTGATGGCCGCGGGCAAGGACGTGCGTGATCGCGTGGTGCTCGATCGGCAGAACCTGGTCGCGCTCGATCGCGAGATCCGGATGGCACGCGAGCAGTCCCAGGGACGGGGCGCGATCGCCGTCAACGTGATGAAGGCCGTGGACCAGCACGCGGCGCTGGTGCGCCAGTCGTGCGAATCGGGCGCCGACGCGATCGTGATGGGCGCGGGCCTGCCGCTCGACCTGCCGGAGATGTGCGCCGGATTCCCGCAGGTCGCCCTGGTCCCGATCCTGTCGGACGCGCGCGGCGTGGCGGTCGTGCTGAAACGCTGGCAGCGCAAGGGACGCCTGCCCGACGCCATCGTGATCGAGCATCCGGCCTACGCGGGCGGGCACCTCGGCGCTACGCGCATCGAGGACCTGAAGGACCCGCGCTTCGAGTTCGACCGCGTGATCGAGGAAGTGCAGGCGCTGTTCCGCGAGCAGCAGATCGAGAGCGAGCGCATCCCCCTGATTGCCGCCGGCGGCATCAGCACTCCGGAAAAGCTGCGTAACGTGCTGAAGCTCGGCTATGCCGCGGCGCAGCTCGGCACGGCCTTCGCCGTCACCGAGGAAGGCGACGCGCACGTCAATTTCAAGAAGGTGCTCGCCGGTGCGAAGCCGCAGGACATCGTCGAATTCGTCAGCGTCGCCGGGCTTCCCGCACGCGCCGTGAAGACGGTCTGGCTGGAGCGCTACCTGCGGCGCGAGCACGTGCTGCAGGCCGAGGCGGCAGCGTTCGAGGAGGCCCACAAGGGCAAGCCGGTCGACCGCATCGCGAAGTGCAGCGGCGCGCTGCAGTGCCTGACCGTGTGCGGCCTGCGCGACGGCATCGCGAAGATCGGCCAGTTCTGCATCGACACTCAGCTGGCCGCGGCGATGCGCGGCGAGTTGTCGCGCGGGCTGTTCTTCAGGGGGGCGTCGACCGTGCCGTTCGGCACGGCGATACGCCCGGTGCGCGAACTGATCGACTACATGCTGACCGGAAGCATGCCGGCCGCCCTGGAGTCCGGCGCGATGGCGGCCGCCTGACTCACTCCAGGCCGGTCGGCACGCCCATCATCTTGCTGAACCCGCAGTCGACGTAAGTGATCTCCGCGGTGACACCGGCCGCGAGGTCCGACAGCAGGAACGCAGCGACGTTGCCGACGTCCTCGATCGTCACATTGCGCCGCAGCGGCGCCGTGTTCTCGACGACCGAGAAGATCTTGGAGAACCCCTTGATGCCGGCGGCGGCCAGTGTCTTCACCGGTCCCGCCGAGATGCCGTTGACCCGGATGCCGCGCGGCCCGAGGCTTGCGGCGAGGTAGCGGACGCTCGCCTCCAGGCTGGCCTTGGCGAGGCCCATGGTGTTGTAGCTTGGCACTGCACGCTCGGCGCCGAGATAGGTCAGCGTCAGCAGCGCGCCCTTGCGGCCTTCCATCAGCGGCAGCGCGGCCTTGGCCAGCGCCGGAAAACTGTAGGCCGAGATGTCGTGCGCGACGCGGAAGCCTTCGCGGGAGAGGCCGTCGAGGAAGTCGCCGGCGATCGCTTCGCGCGGCGCGAAGCCGATCGAGTGCACCAGGCCGTCGAGGCTGCCCCAGCGCTGCCTCAGGGCGTCGAACGCCGCCGCGATCTGCCCGTCGTCGGTCACGTCCATGTCGTAGACGGCGTCGCTGCCGAACTCAGCAGCGATCTCGGTGATGCGCTCCTTGAAGCGGTCGCCTACGTACGTGAACGCGAGTTCCGCGCCTTCGCGCCTGCAGGCCTGCGCGATGCCGTAGGCGATCGAGCGATTGGACAAGACACCGGTGATCAGCAGCCGCTTGCCGTGCAGGAAGCCCATGGGCGTATCGCGAAATGAGTGAGTGAAAAGGCGCAGGGTGGCCGCGCGCAGTATAGGCGCGCTGGCGACCGGCGCTCAGCGGGCCGCGGTCGAAACGTGGGCGGGCGCCTTCCCGGACGCTCTCGGTGACGAAGACTTGCCGCTCGATTTCGCCGGCGCCTTCGATGGCGTCGACGCCTTCTTGCTGCTGGCCGCCTGGCCGCGGCCGGCCGTCTTGGACTTGCCTGAGCGGGCCTTGGGCGACACGACCGTGAGTTCGAGACGCTGACCCGCGAACAACGTCGGTGCGGTCAGGTGGTTCCAGACGATGATGTCCTTTTCGTCCACCTTCCAGCGCCGGGCCACGCCGTGCAGCGTGTCGCCCCGCCGCACGCGGTAGGTCACCTTGCGCAGGTTCGCGCTTTCAGGCACGAGCGCGAAGCGCGCGTCCAGGCTCTCCGGCGAAATGTCATCTTCCATCGTCTCGTCGCGCGGAATCAGGATGGTCGAGGCCGGAGCGAGCCGATAGCGGGGCGGCACCTGGTTCGCTTCGCGCAGCTGCTCCTCGCTGATCCCGGCGCGCTTGGCGATGGTGGCGAGCGTGTCGTTCGGCCCCATCTTGTAGGTGGTCCAGTTGGACAGCGGCTGCCCGGTCGCCTCCCAGGCGGCGAGGTTCGCATGGAAGAGCTCGACCTTGTCCGCCGGCAGCAGCACCTTGGTGCCCGCCGCGGCCACGATCACCGGCCGGTTGATCGCCGGGTTCAGCGCACGGAATTCGTCCGTGGTCATTTCCGCCAGGCGTGCGGCGGTGTCGACGTCGATGTCGCGCGTTCCATGGACGGCAAAGAAGTACGGCGCGTCGTCGATGCGCGGCAGCGCGACGCCGTAGCGCTCGGGCTCGGACACGATGTTCTTGATGGCCTGCAGTTTCGGGACGTAGTACGCCGTCTCCTTCGGCATCCGCAGGCTGGTGTAGCCAGTCGGCTTGCCGGCCCGCCGGTTCTTCGCGATCGCCCTCGAGACCGCCCCTTCGCCCCAGTTGTACGCGGCGAGCGCGAGGTGCCAGTCGTCGAACATGTCGTATAGGGTCTGCAGGTAATCGAGCGCGGCGCGCGTCGACTCGACGACGTCGCGACGCTCGTCCTGCCACACGTTCTGCGTCAGCTCGTAGGTCTTGCCGGTCGACGGAATGAACTGCCACAGGCCGGCCGCCTTCGCGCTGGAAATCGCCTCGGGCTGGAACGCGCTCTCGACGAAGGGCAGCAGCGCCAGCTCGGTCGGCATGCCGCGGCGCTCGATCTCCTCGACGATGTGGAACAGGTAGCGGCGCGAGCGCTGCGCCATGCGGTCGAGGTATTCGCCCTGGCTGGCGTACCACTGGGTCCGGTTCTCTGCGAGACGGGTCTCGAGATCGGGCATCTTGAACCCGCGCCGAATCCGGTCCCACAGGTTGTCGGGCGGCGGGGGTGGAAGCACTAGCGTCGGTTCGCGTGGAATCGTGACCGTCGGCTGCGACTGGTCGAGCTTGTCGACCAGTTCGGAGACCGGATCCGCGGGCTGAACCGCAGAAGGAGCGGCGATTGCCGCGGCCGCGCTCGCAGCGGGACCGGAGACGGCAGCGGCGGCGGCTGACGGAGCCGGTGCTGCTGCGGCGGCCGGAGCGACGGCGGCCACGGACGGCGTCGCGGCGGCCGCGGCGACGGGAACCCCGACGACGCTCGTCTCCATTCCGCTCTGCGTCGCGCACGCGCACAGGAACGCGGTGGCGAGTCCCGCTGCAACTCGTCGCATCTGCAAGAATTTCAAAGGAATCAAGGCAGTGTATGTAAACGCGGCGCGCTGCACAAGCCGCATCACCTGAAAGTGTTCTTCATCTGCCTCAGGGAGGCGAAGATGGACGTACGGTCGACCGACTCTGCGGTAGCCGATCCGGCAACTGCCGCGCGCACTGACGGCGCATCGCAGCGCAGGAACGGGTTGGTTGCGAGCTCGAGACCGATCGTCGAAGGCAGGGTGGGCTCGCCCCGCTCGCGGGTCGCCCGATCGCGCGCCGCGCGTTCCAGCAGTGCCACGTTGGACGGTTCGATGGACAGCGCGAAACGGATGTTGGCCAGGGTGTATTCGTGGGCGCAGTACACGCGCGTGGCGGCCGGAAGCGCGGCCAGGGCGTCGAGCGACGCCAGCATCTGGGATGGCGTTCCCTCGAACAGGCGGCCGCAGCCGCACGCGAACAGCGTGTCGCCGCAGAACAGCAGGGGCGGCGTTTCATCGGGGGCGAAGTAGGCGATGTGACCGGCCGTGTGTCCGGGGACGTCGATCACGCGCAAGCGCGTCCCGAGCACGTCCAGCATGTCTCCGCCGGCGAGCCGGTGGTCGATGCCGTCGATCGACTCGGCGGCCGGACCATGGACGACGGCTCCCGTGCGCGACTTCAGCTCGTCCACGCCGCCGACATGGTCGCCATGGTGATGGGTGACTAGAATCGCGGACAGGCGAAGGCCATGCCGTTCGAGCGCCTGCAGCACCGGTGCGGCGTCGCCCGGGTCCACCACCGCGGCTTCCTGGCCGCGAGCGAGCAGCCACAGGTAGTTGTCGTTGAATGCTGGCACTGGCGTCACCGCCAGGCCGGTCGAGGCAGCAGAAGGAGTCATTGCGAGTGACGGCACGATGAGCGACGGGTCGATTGTGAAGCTGTCCGAGTTTCTGCGCTCGCCGCCGGGGCAGTACGTGCTCGAATGGGAGCAGCGGCACCTCGACGCGGCCGTCGCCGACATCTTCGGCTACCACGCCCTGCAGCTAGGGCTTCCGCAGATCGACGCCTTGCGCGAAAACCGGATGCAGTTGCGGTTCTGCGCAGCCCGGCGCGTCCCGGCGACGGGCGAAGGCGCGCGGTCCACACAGGTCGCCGTCATCAACCGCTACGAGGAACTGCCCTTCGCGACGCACTCGATCGACCTCGTCGTGATGCCGCACATCCTCGAGTTCGCGTCCGACCCGCACCAGGTGCTGCGCGAGGTCGAGCGCGTGCTGGTGCCGGAGGGACATCTCGTCATCACCGGCTTCAATCCCTACAGCTTCTGGGGTGCGCGGCAGTACATGGCCCGGTTCGGGGCTTCCACATTCCTGCCCCGCGCCGGCCACTTCATCGCGCTGCCGCGGATCAAGGACTGGCTGACGCTGCTTTCATTCGACGTCGAGCGCGGCCGCTTCGGGTGCTACGTGCCTTCGGTGCGCAGCGACCGCTGGCTCGCGCGCTGGCGATTCATGGAGAAGGCCGGCGACCGCTGGTGGCCGGTCCTGGGCGCGCTGTACATGCTGACTGCGGTCAAGCGCGTGCGCGGCATGCGGCTCGTCGGCGCAGTCTGGAAGCGCAAGGAGGAGACGGCGCGCCGGCTCGCGCCGGTCGCGACGACGCGCACGATGATGACGGCCGACGGCCAGACGGCGGTGGTCGAAGGCCCGGACGCCGCGAACGACCGTTCACCGCGCCAGGCGCGCGCATGAGGCACGCGAAGTCGGTGAAGCTGCCCGAATCCGGCGTGTCCGACAGCGGGGAACTGCGGGTCGAGATCTGGACCGACGGCGCGTGCAAGGGCAATCCGGGGCCGGGTGGCTGGGGCGCCTTGCTGCGCTACGGCGACCGTGAAAAGGAGCTCTTCGGCGGCGAGCGGCTCACCACGAACAACCGGATGGAGCTGACCGCCGTCATCGAGGCGCTCGCTTCGCTGAAGCGCCGTTGCCGGGTGGTGCTGCACACCGACTCGCAGTATGTCCAGCTCGGCATCACGGAATGGCTGCCCAACTGGATGCGGCGAGGGTGGAAGACCGCCGACCGCAAGCCGGTCAAGAATGCCGACCTGTGGCAGCGGCTGCATCAGCTTTCCGCCGGGCATGACGTGCACTGGCGGTGGGTCAAGGGCCACGCGGGAGTCGATGGCAACGAGCGCGCGGACGAACTGGCGAACCGCGGCGTCGAAACGGTGTCGTCCGCCGGCCGGGCAGAGTGAGTCGGCACCCCGAGTGCTAAATTGCCGGCTTCGCGTCGCGCAGGCCGCTGCCCGTTCCTCCTTGATGAAACATAACCGCGTCACCTGGGTGGCGATCAGCGTATTGCTTGCCGTCGCCGCGGTCGCGTACTACATGACCAACACGGGCTCGCCAGCGCCCGCCCTGGCCGGGGCCAAAGGCGACGTGAAGGCCGCGGACCCCGCCAAGGGGGCGGGTGCAGGTGCGGCGACGCCAGTGGAAGTGATCGTGGTCCAGCCTGTCACCGTGCAGGAAGACCTGCAGGCGGTCGGTTCCATGCGTTCCAACGAGAGCGTGGTGCTGCGGCCGGAGGTGTCGGGCCGGATCGCGACGATCGGCTTCCGTGATGGGCAGGTCGTCAGGAAGGGCCAGTTGCTGATCGGGCTCGATGCCACCCTGAACGAGGCGGAGGTCGCCCAGTACCAGGCCGAACACGACCTCGCGCTGTCCAACCTGCGGCGCAGCGAGGACCTCGCACGCCAGAAATTCATCAGCTCGAGCGCCCAGGAGACGGCCGCGTCCAATGCGCAGGTCGCGGAGGCGCGCCTGAAGCTGGCGCAGGCGCGGCTTTCGAAGATGCGCATCGTCGCGCCGTTCGATGGAGTCGTGGGCATCCGCGGCGTCAGCCTGGGTGACTACGTGAAGGACGGTGCGGACCTCGTCAACGTCGAGGACGTGCGCAACCTGAAAGTGGACTTCCGCCTGCCGGAGCGCAGCCTGCCGCAGGTCAGGGTGGGGCAGAGCGTCGAGGTGGTCGCCGATGCCCTCCCGGACGAGAGCTGGCAGGGCGAGATCGAGGCGATCAACCCGCGCATCGACGCCAACGGGCGCTCGCTCGAGTTGCGCGCGCGGCTCGACAACTCGAAGGGCCGGCTGCGGCCGGGGATGTTCGCCCGGGTGCGGGTGATCGTCGGCGAGCGCAGCAACGCCCTGCTGGTGCCGGAAGAGGCGATCGTGCCGCAGGGCGGCCAGTTCTTCGTCTACAAGGTGGTCGAAGGCGCGGCGCGGCGGGTGCCGGTGAAACTCGGTGTGCGGCGCGATGCCCGCGTCGAGATCCTGGACGGTATCGCCGCCGGCGACCAGGTCGTGACGGCGGGCATGCGGCTGTCGCGCGACGGGCAGCCCGTGCGCGTGCTCCCGCCGGAAGGCGGTTTGCCGATGGGTGCTCCCTCGAAGGGGGACTCGTCGAAAGGCAGTCCGAAGGATGCGGGCGGCGCCGGCAAGGCGTGACGGCAGGCAGGGAGGTCATCGATGAGTCTGTTCGAGGTATGCATCCGCCGCCCGGTGCTGTCGACCGTGCTCTCGCTGCTCGTGCTGGTCATTGGCCTGATCTCCTACTCGCGGCTGGTGGTGCGCGAGTACCCGAAGATCGACGAACCGGTCGTCAGCGTGTCGACCGCCTATCCAGGTGCTTCGGCGGAGGTGATCGAGTCGCAGATCACCAAGGTGCTCGAGGACTCGCTCGCGGGAATCGAGGGCGTCGAACTGCTGACGAGTTTCAGCCGGTCGGAGCGCAGCAACATCAACGTGCGGTTCCGCCTGACGCGCGATCCCGACTCCGCCGCGGCGGACGTGCGGGACAAGGTGGCGCGGGTGCGCGCCCGCCTGCCGGACAACGTCGAGGAGCCCGTCGTCTCGAAGGTCGAAGCCGACTCGTTTCCGGTGATCTGGATGGCGGTGACGGCGGGCAGCCGCACGGCCCTCGAGGTCTCGGACTACCTTAACCGCTATGTCAAGCCGCGGCTGTCGGTGCTGCCGGGCGCCGCGGACGTGTGGATCTTCGGCGAGCGCAAGACCGCCATGCGGATCAGCGTCGACCGCGATCGGCTGGCCGGGTACCGACTGACCGTCGGTGACGTCGAAAGCGCGCTGCGGCGGCAGAACGTCGAGCTGCCGTCGGGCCGCATCGAGTCGGCCAAGAGGGAGTTCTCGATCGTCGCGGCGACGGACGTCAGCACGCGCGCGGAATTCGAGAACCTGATCGTCGCGAACTCCGGCGGATATCCGGTGCGCCTGCGGGACATCGCCGACGTGGCGCCCGGCGCGGCCGAGGAGCGCGTCATTGCCCGCTTCAACGGCGAGCCGTCGATCAACATGGGATTGGTCAAGCAGGCGACCGGCAACCCGCTCGAACTGTCCAGGGCGCTGCGCGCCGAAGTCGCGAAGATCAACGAGACGCTGCCGCCGGGCATGCGCATCAACGTCGCGTACGACTCGTCCGTGTTCATCGACCGCTCGATCGATTCCGTGTTCACGACGATCGGCGAGGCGGTCGTCCTCGTCGTTCTGGTCATCTTCTTCTTCCTGCGCAACCTGCGGGCGACGCTGATCCCGCTCGTGACCATCCCGGTGTCGCTGGTCGGGGCGTTCGCGCTGATGTACGCGTTCGGCTTCACGATCAACACGCTGACGCTGCTGGCGATGGTGCTGGCGATCGGCCTCGTCGTCGACGACGCCATCGTCGTGCTGGAGAACATCTACCGCAACGTCGAAGCCGGCATGGAGCGCGTTCCGGCCGCGATCAAGGGCATCAAGGAGATCGGGTTCGCCGTCGTGGCGATGACGCTGACCCTGACCGCGGTGTTCGCTCCGCTGGCGTTCGCGACCGGGCGGACCGGACGGCTCTTCATCGAGTTCGCGCTTGCGCTGGCCGGAGCGGTGC
Organism: Burkholderiaceae bacterium; assembly: GCA_029883565.1. GTDB lineage: Bacteria > Pseudomonadota > Gammaproteobacteria > Burkholderiales > Burkholderiaceae_F > JAOUJD01. Next base: position 3,937 of record JAOUJD010000056.1, on the reverse strand, counting down.
TCGTTTCCGGCTTCGTGGCGCTGACGCTCTCGCCGATGATGTGCAGCAAGCTGCTGCGTCACGAGAAGAAGCATGGCCGCCTGTTCACGACGATCGAGGGCTGGCTCAACGGCCTCACCGCAGCGTACGGGCGCTCGCTCGCCTGGGTGCTGAAGCACCGCTGGGTCGTGGTGCTGGTCTGGGTGGCGGTCGCAGGCCTTGGCGCGCTGTTCTTCTCGCTGCTGCGCTCCGAGCTGGCGCCGCTCGAGGACCGCGGCGTGATCTTCGGCCGCCTGCAGGCGCCGCCCGGGTCGACGGTGGACTACACGTCGGAGCAGCTGCGGGCAGTCGAGAGCTACTACCAGACGATTCCGGAAACGTCGGCGTACAACGCCGTGGCGGGCTTCCCGACCGTCGACTACGGCAACGCGATCCTGCGGCTGAAGCCGTGGGAGGAGCGCAAGCGCAAGCAGCAGGACATTGCCCGCGAGCTGAATGCGAAGTTCCAGCAGCTGCCCGGCGTGATCGGCTTTGCGGTCAATCCGCCCTCGCTCGGGCAGTCGCCCCGGACGCTGCCGGTGGAGTACGTGATCATGGCGCAGATCCCCTATGCCGACCTCGACCGCATCGTGCAGCAGTTCATCGCCGAGATCAGCAAGACGGGGATCGTGCAGAACCCGCAGTCCGACCTGCGGCTGAACACGCCCGAGCTGCGGGTGGACGTCAACCGCGACAAGCTCGGCGACCTCGGCATTTCGGTGGAGACGGTGGGACTGACGCTGCAGACGATGCTGGGCGGGCGCCAGGTCACGCGCTTCAAGAAGGATGGCGAGCAGTACGACGTCATCGTGCAGGTGGCCCCGCGCGACCGCAGCCGGCCGAACGACATCAGCGACATCTATGTGCGCGGGCGTGACGGGTCGATGGTCCAGCTGGCCAACGTGGTGAGCGTGCTCGAGGGCGTTTCGCCGCAGTCGCTGAACCACTTCCAGCGCCTGCGCGCCGTCACCATCACCGCGCAGACGGCGCCGGGCTACGCGCTGGGCGATGCGCTCAAGATGATGGACGAGACCGCCAGGCGGGTCCTGCCGGCCGGCGCCGTGACGGACCTCAACGGCGTCTCGCGCGAGTTCCGCGATTCCCAGGGGTCGATCTACATCACCTTCGTGCTCGCGCTGATCTTCATCTACCTCGTGCTGTCGGCGCAATTCGAGAGCTTCGCCGATCCCTTCGTGATCATGCTGTCGGTGCCGCTGTCCATGGCCGGGGCGCTGTTCGCGCTGTGGGCGACGGGAGGTACCTGGAACATCTACAGCCAGATCGGCGTGGTCACGCTCGTCGGCCTGATCACCAAGCACGGCATCCTGATCGTCGAATTCGCGAACCAGCTGCAGGAGCGCGGCGAGGAACTGTTCGAGGCGGTCCGGCATTCGGCGGTGCTGCGCCTGCGCCCGATCCTGATGACCACCGGGGCGATGGTGCTCGGCGCCCTGCCGCTGGCGATGTCGCGCGGCGCCGGCGCGGAAAGCCGGATCCAGATCGGCTGGGTCATCGTCGGCGGCATGGCGTTCGGCACCCTGCTGACGCTGTACGTCGTGCCGACCATGTACACGCTGATGGAGCAGGCGCTCGGCCGCTGGCTCGGGTCGCACCACCACGACGATGCCGCGGTCGCGACCGACGGCGTCGCGCGGCATGGCGCGGAGTAGCGAGCGCGTGGTTCGCGAGGCCGGCGCCGCCGGCTGCATGCAGTCGAGGCGCTAAGATTCCCGCATGAGACAAGTCGTGCTGGACACCGAGACCACCGGTCTCGAGGCCAAGGAAGGCCATCGCATCATCGAGATCGGCTGCATCGAAATCGTCGGCCGCCGCGTCACCGACCGGCGCTTTCACCAGTACCTGAACCCCGAGCGCGACAGCGACGAAGGGGCACTCGCGGTCCACGGACTGACGCGCCACTTCCTGGAAGACAAGCCGAAGTTCGCCGAGGTGGTCGACGACCTGCTGGCGTTCGTGAAGGGCGCCGAAGTCATCATTCACAACGCCGCATTCGACGTCGAGTTCCTCGACGCCGAGCTCGGCCGGCTGGGACGAGGGCGGTTCGCCGACCATTGCGGCAAGGTCACGGATTCGCTGCTGCTCGCGCGCGAACAGAACCCGGGCAAGCGCAACTCGCTCGATGCCCTGTGCGAGCGCCACGGCGTGTCCAACTCGCACCGGACGCTGCACGGCGCGTTGCTCGACGCCGGCCTGCTCGCCGACGTGTTCCTGGCGATGACGCGCGGCCAGGACAGCCTGACGATCGACGTCGCGGCCGATGACGCCCTGCTCGCGAACTTCGGCGCGGTCGACCTCGCCCGGCTGATCGCCGTGTCGGCGACCGCAGACGAACTCGCGGCGCACGAAGCGCTGCTCGACGGCATCGAGAAGGAAACGAAGGCCGCTGCCGTCTGGCGCGCGGCCGCGGCCACGGCTACGGCGGGCTGAAGCGTTCGCGCAGCTCGCGCTTCAGCACCTTGCCCGTCGCGTTCTTCGGCAGCTCGTCGACGAAGACATAGCGCTTCGGTCGCTTGAACCGGGCGATGTGCTCGAGGCAGAAGAGGTCCAGCTCCTTCTCGTCGGGAACGTGGCCTTCCTGCTTGACCACGGCCGCCAGCACGGATTCGCCCCAGTCGGCGTCCGGCACGCCGATCACGGCCACCTCCCTGATCGCCGGGTGCATCAGCAGCACCTCCTCGACCTCGCGCGGGTAGATGTTCGAACCGCCGGAAATGATCAGGTCCTTGCTGCGGTCGACCAGCGTCAGGTAGCCGCGCTCGTCCAGCCGGCCGAGATCCCCGGTGTGCAGCCAGCCGTTCGCGAGTGTCGTCGCCGTGGCCTGGGGGTTGCCCAGGTAGCCGGCCATGACGACATCGCCGCGCACGCAGACTTCCCCGATTTCCCCGGGGGGGAGGGGGCGGTCCGCCGCGTCGAGCACGGCGAGTTCCACGCCCGTCTGCGCCCGCCCCACCGAGCCGAGCCGCTCCAGCCGCCGGCCGTCGTGATCGTCGTAGTGATCGTCGGCGGGCAGCACCGTGATCGTCATCGGCGCTTCGCCCTGGCCGTAGATCTGGACCAGCCTGGGACCGAAGCAGTCGAGCGCGCGCAGGCTGTCGGCGATGTACATCGGCCCGCCGCCGTAGATGATGGACTTGAGGTTGACCGGCTCGCGGTCGTCTCCGTACGCGTCGACCAGCCGCATCACCATGGTCGGAGCGGCGAAGAACTTCACGTTCGGTGTCCAGGCGAGCACGTGACGGATCTCGTCCACGTCGAAGCCGCGCGATGCCGGGATCAGCTGCGTGGCGCCGACCGCGACGTTGGGCACGGTGTAGAGCCCGGAGCCGTGCGACATCGGCGCGGCATGCAGCAGGTGATCGCCCACCGCGGCGTGATCGACGTCGGCAAGGTAGTTGAGTGTCATGGCCATCAGGTTGCCGTGCGTGAGCACGACGCCCTTCGGCCGGCCGGTGGTGCCGCTCGTGTAGAACAGCCAGGCCGGGTCCGTGGCGGCGGCCGCTGCGCTGTCCGCGAGCGGCGCGCTGTGCAGCAGCGCCGAGTACTCGGAGCCGTCGACGTCGATGAAGCGGGTGGCGCCGGCGCCGCGCGCGCCGTCGACCGCCACCGTGTCGACCTCGCTCGTGATGAAGCAGACCTGCGAGGCCGCGTCGTCGAGGATGAAGGCCACTTCCTTCGGATGCAGCCGCGCGTTCACCGGGATGACGGCCGCGCCGAGCGTCCAGCAGGCGTAGAGCAGTTCGACGTAGGCCGAGCAATTCTGCGCGACCAGCGCTACCCGGCCCCCGCGCTGCACCCCCAGCCGGGCCAGGCCGCCGGCCAGCCGCAGGACCCGTCCGGCCAACTGCTCGTAGCTCAACTCGAGGCGGTCACGCTCGATGACAGCAATGGCGCGCGGCAC
>JAOUJD010000296.1 GCA_029883565.1 Burkholderiaceae bacterium | reverse complement strand
CGAGAACACGATCTTCATCGTGTTCGGCGACAACGGGGCCGAGGGCACCGACCTTTTCGGGATGATCGCGGGTTCCGCGGGTACGCGCGACAACCTCTACGCGGCGATCAACTGGTCGCAGACGCATCCCAATGCGTGGGGCGACCCGGGCTCCTGGGTCGGCTATGGCCCGATGTGGGCCCAGGTGTCGATGACGCCGTTCAGCCAGTACAAGGGCTGGCTGGCCGAGGGCGGCATCCGCAATGCGCTCGTCGTCAGCGGTCCGATCGTCCAGCGATCGCCCGGCAGCGTCAATCACGGCGTGATGCACGTCGCCGACCTCATGCCGACGTTGCTCGATGTCGCGGGTGCCAGCTATCCGAAGACCAACCAGGGGCGAGAGTTGCCGCCGCTGATCGGCAAGTCGTGGGGCCCGATGCTCGCCGGCAAGGCGGACTCGGTGCGGACCGACCAGGACTACCTCGCGTGGGAAGTCTTCGGCAACCGCGCGGTGCGGCAGGGCGAGTGGAAGCTGCGCTGGCAGATCAAGCCGTACGGCAAGAGCGATTGGGAGCTGTTCAACGTCGCCAAGGATCCCGCCGAGCGCAAGGATCTCGCCGCGCAGAATCCCGACAAGGTGAAGGCGCTGATCGCGCTGTGGGACGGCTACGTCAAGGCCAACAACGTGATCCTGCCGAGCCGCGGGCCGTTCGACACCCTGGAAAAGGACATGCCGCAACGGGTCAATGTCTATCCGGGCTTCCCGCCGATGATCTACAAGCAGCAGTTCGTGCCGCCGAAGGACATGCTGGCCGATCCGAAGTGAGCGTGGCCAGCGGGGCAACGATCGCGAACGAGACAAAACTCAGGAAATCGACGGAGGTCTGATGAAAACGCCTGCCTGGTTGCGTATGGTTGCAGCGACGGTGCTCGCCATGGGAGCGCTTGCGCCGCCGCAGGCGCTGGCTCAGATGCCCGCGCGCTTCTACTGGAAGACGCTGTCCGGCGCGAGCGCCGTGCCTCTCATCGTCAACTCCATCAGCGGCAACACGAATCCGTTCGACATGGGCCACACCGTGACGCCCGGCGCGAACTTCGACGCCACTCTGGCGATGATGGGCTACGCGCAGACCTTCGCCCTGTGGGATCGCTCCGCGATGGCGGCGATCATCTTTCCCATGGGCCGGATATCCGGCGACGTCACCGTGGCCGGAGAGACGGCCAAACAGTCGGCCAGCGGCTTCGGCGACCCGATGCTCGAGTTCAACCTCAACCTCATCGGTCCGAAGGCGCAGAAGAACATCCCCGACGTGCTGCGCTACGAACCCGGGTTCTCGGTCGACCTGCTCGCCGACCTCGCGCTGCCGATCGGCGAGTACAACAGCGACCAGCCGCTGAACGTCGGGCAGAACCGCTGGTACGGGCGCATCGGGTTCCCGGTCATCTGGCAACTCGGCGACTGGGTGCCCGGCCGGCGCACGACGCTCGAGTTCCTGCCGGCGGTCTGGATGTTCGGCAACAACACCGATTACGTCGGCCAGACGCTGAAGACCGATCCGCTGTTCCAGCTCGACGCGCACCTGACCCGCGACTTCACCGAGCATTTGTGGGGGGCGCTCGATCTCGTCTGGTACAACGGCGGCAAGGCGACCATCAACGGCGTCGCCGGCGAGAAGCTCAACAACATTGGCGTCGGCCTGACGCTCGGATACCAGGTCAACACCAACCTCGCGCTCACGTTCGGCTACAAGTCGACCATCAACGACAAGGGCCCCGGCGACCTGCGCATGGACGCCTTCATGGTCTCGCTCGTGTTCGGCTGGCACCCGATGATCGAAGGCATGCGACGGCTGAAGGAGTAGCGGGTGCAGGCCGCGGCGGCGCAAGGTGACACCGCCCGGCCGGGCATGCAGGTCCTCGCCAAGCCGATCGGCTCGGTGTGCGACATCGCCTGCGACTACTGCTTCTACCTCGAGAAGCGCGAGCTGTACCCGCGCGGCGAGCACTTCAGGATGCCGGACGACGTGCTCGCGAAGTACATCGGGCAGTACGTCGAGTCGCAGCCGACCCCGGTCGTCGAGTTCGTGTGGCACGGCGGCGAGCCGACGCTGCTCGGCGTCGAGTTCTTCCGCCGCGTCGTCGAGATGCAGAAGCCGTTCCGCGGCAGGAAGGAGATCCGCAACACGCTGCAGACCAACGCGATGCGGCTCGACGACGAATGGTGCGCGTTCTTCAAGCAGAACGACTTCTTCATCGGCGTGAGCCTCGACGGCCCGAAGGAAATCCACGACCGCTACCGCAAGGACCGCAAGGGCGAGGGCACGTTCGACCGTGTGATGGACGGCGTGCGGATGCTTCAGAGGCACGGCGTCGAGTTCAACGCGCTGGCGTGCGTCGGCCGCGAGACCGCGCACCGGCCGCTCGAGGTGTACCGGTTCTTCAAGGACGCCGGCATCCGCTTCATCCAGTTCACGCCGATCATCGAACGCGAGGCCGACGCCGACACCAAGGTCATCAAGCTCTGGCTCGCGCGGCCCGCAGTGCTCGACCGTCCGGAGACCAACACGCAGGTCACGCCGTGGACGGTCGAGCCCGAGGCCTACGGCGACTTCCTGATCGCGATCTACGAAGAGTGGGTGCGCAAGGACGTCGGCAGCACCTTCGTGATGAACTTCGAGTGGGCGCTGGCGGCGTGGCTGGGGCAGGGCTCGCCGGTGTGCATCTTCTCGAGGAACTGCGGCCGGGCGGTCGCGATGGAGCACGACGGCAGCGTGTTCGCCTGCGACCACTACGTCTATCCCGAGTACAAGCTCGGTAACGTGCTGACCGGCAATCTCGGCGAAATGGTCGAACGGTCAGTGGCGAACGGGTTCGGTCCGCACAAGGAGACGAGCCTGCCGCGCTACTGCCGGAGCTGCGAAGTCAAGGAAGCCTGCTGGGGCGGCTGCCCGAAGCATCGGTTCGCGACCACGCCCGACGGCGAACCCGGCCTGCACTACCTGTGCGCTGGCTACAAGAAGTTCTTCCGCCATATCCGCAAGTACCTGCGGACGATGACGACGCTGCTGGAGAACGACCTGCCGGTTGCGCTGGTCATGAAGGCCGCCGACGGCCCCCTGATCATTCCGCCCAGAACCTCCGGCCGATAAGGGGTCGGGCGGAAGCGGGCAAGGCGCGCTGCGCGCCGATCCTCTCGAAGTCCGGTTTGGCGCGCGGGCAGGCGCACAGGGCGGGGCAGTCACCTCGCGCCGTGCGCGGTTCCATCCGGCCGCACGCGCCATGCGGTCGAGGGACCGCAGTGATGCGGCCCCTCTCTTTCCAGGCAGCGTCGCGCCAGTCCGGCTAGCGAAGATGGTTCAGCTGCACGCGCGAAATCGTCCAGCGCGTGACGTCCTC
>JAOUJD010000295.1 GCA_029883565.1 Burkholderiaceae bacterium | reverse complement strand
TGAAGGCGGCGCGTGCCGGAGTGGTCACGGGCGTGCTGCTCGCGCTGGCCCGGATCGCGGGAGAGACCGCGCCGCTGCTCTTCACCGCGCTGTCCAACCAGTTCTTCAGCGCGGATCTCGGCCAGCCGATGGCCAACCTGCCGGTCACCATCTTCAAGTTCGCGATGAGCCCCTTCGCCAACTGGCAGCAACTGGCTTGGGCGGGCGTGTTCCTGATCACCCTCGGCGTGCTGGCACTGAACATCCTGGCGCGCGTGTTGTTCCGGCAGAAATAGGCGAGAGACCGATGGATACGGCGACCGTTCCGAGCATGGCCAACGAGCGAATCAAGATGGACGTGCACGGCCTGAATTTCTTCTACGGGAAGTTCCAGGCGCTGAAGAACATCACCCTGCGCGTCCCGGAGAAGAAGGTAACGGCCTTCATCGGGCCCTCCGGCTGCGGCAAGTCGACACTGCTGCGCGTGTTCAACCGCATGTACGAACTGTATCCAGAGCAGCGGGCCGAGGGCGAAGTCAAGGTCGATGGCGAGAACATCCTCCAGAGCAAGGAGGATGTGGCGCTGATCCGGGCCAAGATCGGCATGATCTTCCAGAAGCCCACGCCGTTCCCGATGTCGATCTACGACAACATCGCGTTCGGCGTGCGGCTGTTCGAACGGATGCCGCGCTCGGCGATGGACGATCGAGTGGAGTGGGCGCTGAAGAAGGCGGCGCTCTGGAACGAGGTGAAGGACAAGCTGACCCAGACGGGAACCAGCCTGTCCGGCGGCCAGCAGCAGCGCCTTTGCATCGCGCGCGGCATCGCGGTCAAGCCGGAGATCATCCTGTTCGACGAGCCGTGCTCGGCGCTCGACCCGATCTCGACGGCGAAGATCGAGGAACTGATCGACGAGCTGAAGCACGACTACACGGTGGCAATCGTCACGCACAATATGCAGCAGGCAGCGCGCGTGTCCGACTACACGGCCTACATGTACCTGGGCGAATTGATCGAGTTCGGGGACACCGACCAGATCTTCGTGAAGCCGGCGCGCAAGGAAACCGAGGACTACATCACCGGCCGTTTCGGCTGAGCAGGGAACGAAGATGGCGACGGGCGACCATTCGATGCGGAAGTACGACGAAGAACTCGAAGCCATGCGCTCGCGCGTGCTGCACATGGGCGGGCTGGTCGAGTCCCAGGTGCGCACGGCGCTCAGCGCGTTCGAGAGCGAGGACGTGACGCTCGCGCAGCAGGCGATCGACGCCGACCGGCGCGTCAACGAACTCGAGCTGGAACTGGATCAGATGGTGATCCATACCATCGCGCGGCGGCAACCGACCGCTGGCGACCTGCGCATGATCACCGGCATCGCGAAGGCGATCACCGACATCGAGCGCATCGGCGACGAGGCGACCAAGATCGCGCGTGCCGTGAAGTGGCTGCACGAGAAGGGCGCCGGCACGCGCATGCACCGCGTGCCGGACGTGCAGTATTCGGGCGAGATCGCCGTGTCGATGCTGCGCCGGACGCTGGACGCCTTTGCGCGCATGGACCCGAATGCGGCGATGTCCATCATCAAGGACGACCAGGGAGTGGACGACCGCTTCCGCGCGATCTTGCGCCAGCTGATCACGTTCATGATGGAGGACCCGCGCACCATCTCGACCTCGCTCGACGTGGTGTGGGCCGCCAAGGCGATCGAGCGCATCGGCGACCACGCGAAGAACATCGCTGAGCACATCATCTTCATCGCGCAGGGTGTGGAGGCGCGCCATCGGACTCCGGACGAGGTCGAGCGCGAGGTAGCGCGGCGCTAGGCGCGCGGGACCGATGCGATGGCCCCCACGATCCTCGTCGTCGAAGACGAGCCGGCGATCCAGGAGCTGATCGCCTACGCCTGCCGCACCAGCGGCTTCGAGGTTCGGCGAGCCGACAGCGTGCGTGCCGCGCGCGAGGCCATCGGCGGGGAATTGCCGGATCTCGTACTGCTCGACTGGATGCTGCCCGACCGCCCGGGCATCGAGCTGCTGCGCGATCTGAGGGGACAGGAGCGAACCCGGGACCTGCCCGTGATCATGCTGACCGCCAAGGGCAACGAGGCGGACAGGGTGACGGGCCTTGACGCCGGCGCCGATGACTACGTGGTGAAGCCGTTTTCGCCGCGCGAGCTGGTGTCGCGCATCCGCGCCGTGTTCCGGCGGCGCGCCCCCGAACTGGCCGGCGAGGCGCTGCAGTACGGTCCCATCACGCTGGATGCCGGGCGCCACGAGGTCTTGGTGAACGGCCAGCCGGTCAAGATGGGCCTCGCCGAGTTCAAGCTGCTCGGCTTCTTCCTCGCACACCCGGACCGCGTGTTCACGCGCGCTCAATTGCTCGACGGAGTGTGGGGCGACCACGTGTTCATCGAGGAGCGCACCGTCGACGTTCACATGTTGCGGCTGCGCAAGGCGCTGGCGCCGCACGACGCGCAGCATCTGGTCCAGACCGTGCGCGGGCTGGGGTATCGCCTGTCGCAGCGGTCGGACCGCTAGAGCCGCCGATGCCCACGACGCCCCGCAGCCGACTTGCCGTTCTCGCCCCGGCGTTCCTGCGGGTGGCGCTACTGGTTGCGCTCGCGACAGCGGCCGGGTGGGTGCTCGGCGTCAAGGTCGGCCTGTGGCTGGCGGTGATCGGACTTGGCGTGCTGCTCGCCGTGCACCTGTATTACGCGAGCCTGCTGGCTCAATGGCTGGAGGCGCCCAGGCTCGACGACATTCCGAACGGAATCGGGATCTGGACCGACCTGTTCGCGCGGCTGTATCGAACTCGGCGCAGGACCGAGCAGAACGAGCGTCGTCTGGTGGACAACGAGGAGCGCTTCCGGCGCACCATCAGCGCGCTGCCCGAGGGCATCGTGCTGGTCGACCTTTCACTTCAGATCGACTGGTGCAATCCGGTGGCCGAGCAGCATCTCGGGATCACCCTGGCCGCGGACGACGGCCTGCGCCTGACGAACCTGGTCCGCGATCCCGCCTTCGTCAGCTACATGACCTCGGGCCAGTACGAGACGCCGTTCGAATTCCGTCCGATGGCGCGCCCCAACATCGCGCTCGAGGTCCGCGTCATCGAGGTCGAGCGCACGCGGCTGATGGTCATCACGCGGGACATCACGCAGCGCGAGCAGGTGGACGCGATGCGGCGCGACTTCATCGCCAACGTGTCCCACGAATTGCGTACTCCCCTTACGGTCGTCAACGGCTTCATCGAGATGCTGCTCGACGAACGCCAGGAGGACCCCGCGGTGCGGGGGCACCACCTGCAGCTGATGCAGGAGCAGGCGCATCGCATGTCGCGACTGGTGGAGGACCTGCTGACGCTGTCGCGCCTCGAGTCGAGCGAAAGCCGGGGGGGGGA